>NZ_JBLIYY010000024.1:0-35011 GCF_057480965.1 Acinetobacter sp. P37
TCTTCAAATCTTCAAATCTTCAAATCTTCAAATCTTCAAATCTTCAAATCTTCAAATCTTCAAATCTTCAAATCTTCAAATCTTCAAATCTTCAAATCTTCAAATCTAATCATGAGTAATAGCTAATTTTTAGTCTTTGCGTCAGTTTGTGTGATAATCATCGATGATCTTTGTTGCTTTCAAATTTTTTACAAGACTTCAATTCTAAACGTTATGATTTTAAGCAAATAGATGACAGATAAAATAAAAAATGGGTATTGTTACTATTCGTCCAACTATTGAATCAGATTGGGAGATACTGAAAAATTTACGGCTAGAAGCATTACAAGACAGTCCCGATGCATTTACAGCAACTTATGAAAAAACCAAAACTCATAGTGAGTCTGAATGGCGTGATAGAGCTGCGCAAAAAACACCATGTCAGTTTCTATTGGCATTTGACGGAACAAGAGCAGTCGGCATGGCTGGAGGTATTATTGATAAACAGCATGAATTTAATGTAGTTGCAATGTGGTTGTATGAGAATTATCGGGGAAACAGTGTTGCTGATCTTTTAATATCTAGTCTAAAAAATATGCAGCAAACCAAGGTTATACAAAAATTGTACTTCGTGTTGAATTAACTAATTTACGAGCTACTCAATTTTATTCTAAACAAGGTTTTATAAAAGTTCTTGAGCAATCTTCTTTAAAATCAGGCTTAGAGCTAAGCAGTCAAAAAATGGAGTGCTTGTAGTCCTTTTTATGGTCAACTTTTTTTCGTATATAAGTGCTTAAAAAAAATAACTCTAATTTTTATATTATCAAATATTTATATTTAACTTTTGTTTTATTTTTCATGTAATTGTCATGGGATTGCAAGTGTATTGTCATACAGAGTCTTTAGGTTATTGCAGTATTTCTCAAGGACCAAAGAGGTTAGACGTTGAATTACAAAGCACTCATCTGCTGTATGGTTTTCACCCCCATGCTGACAATGCAGGCAGCACAAGCAGAATTTATTGAAGATAGTAAAGCAGAAATAGATTTTAAAAATTATTATTTTGATCAAGATCAAGAGCCTAACGATAAAGATTCGACAGTTTGGGGACAAGGTATTGAATTGAGTTATCAATCTGGCTTTACCGAAGGTCAAGTCGGTTTTGGTTTAGATGCTACTGCGGCAGCAGGTATACGTTTAGACGGCAGTAAAGATAAAGCCAAAAATTCGTTGATGTTTCCTTTAGAGGGTGATGGTAGTCCAACAAATTATTGGACACGTGCATATCCCACTTTAAAAGCGCGCTATCAGAAAACTGATGTAAAAGTCGGAGAGTTACGCCCTAATTTGCCCATTTTAAGTCGAAGCTTTGCTCGCTTGCTCGAATCTGCCTATTTAGGTGGTCAAGTCACTTCTAAAGATGTAAAGGGATTGACTTTAACGGGTGGTTACGTCACTAAAGCAATTCCACGTGCATCACGAGATGCGTCAAAGCTTTCTATTAAAGGCGCGACTGAAACCAGTGATGGGTTTATGTTTGGCGGTGCGGACTGGAAGCCCAATAAAAATTTAACGCTACAGTACTATGCAGGTGAGCTAGATGATTTTTATGTACAGCAATTTATCGGCGTGAAACACAAATTTCCATTCAGTGAAAACCAGAGTTTTAATACGGACTTACGTTTATTTGATACTCAAGCGACTGGAGCTAATGAGCGTGGTGAAAAAGGCTATGGTGCCAAAGTAGATAATCAGACAGCCAGTGTAGACTTCAAATACAAATTTAAAAATCATCAGCTGCAATTTGGCGCGCAAAAAATTGGTGATGATGGCGATTTTCTGCATATGAATCAGGGCAGTTTAGATAATGGTGCGGATGGTACGTTCATTTATTTGCCAACAAATCGTCTGTTGCAGAACTTTACTAATGCAGGCGAAAAGTCCACATGGTATGGCTATCGATATGACTTCAATAATCAATACTTAAAAGGCTTAAATGTATCGTTCCTGAAAGTACAAGGACGTGACTTTGGTAAATGTGGTTGTGCAACTGAGTCCGAAATTGACTATACCTTGCGTTATAAAGTGCCGGAAGGCAAATTCAAAAATTTAGGTTTTACCGCTCAATACGGAAAATTCAAAAAAAGTACAGGAACAAAGCAGGAACAAAGCCGTATCTACTTGACCTATACCATGCCAATTTTCTAATCCAAAACTGATCAGATTAATTTATTAATAAGTTTATAGAGAAATAAAAATGAATCATATTAATTCGAATCGTCGTCAATTCTTAAAGGGTTTGATGGGAGTCGGGTCTTTAGCGTTATTTTCTGGACTGAGTCCCGTAAGCACGTGGGCAAATGCCAAATTTCCGATTAGCCCATTTCAATTAGGTGTTGCCTCAGGTGAACCTTGGCCAGATGGCTTTGTGATTTGGACGCGTGTTGCACCATATCCACTTTCTGTAGATGGTGGGATGCCGAAGGAAGCTGTTGAAGTGGATTGGGATATTGCTACAGATATTGAATTTAAGAAAATTGTGCAAACTGGGAAGGCGCAGGCACATCCTGACTTACATCACACAGTACATGTAGAGATAAGTGGTTTAGCACCGATGACACGCTATTATTATCGATTTAGATTGGCCGGTTATGAAAGTTCTGTAGGTACAGCAAAATCGGCGCCAGCAGCACATCAAATGCCAGAACGAGTTCGTGTTGCTGTAGTAGGTTGTCAGCATTATGAAACAGGCTATTACACGGCTTATGATTACTTGAGCAAAGAAAAAGAGATAGATTTAGTTTTCCATTATGGTGACTATATTTATGAAGGACCAGAGGGTAAAGGCGGGGGACGTGCAATCGGTGACTTGCGTGTGTCTATTCCAGCGCGTCAACATATTGGTCCGGAAATTCAAACTTTACTGCAATATCGTATTCGTTATGCGCAGTACCGTGCGGATCCTGATTTACAAGCTGCACATGCCTCTGCACCTTTTGCAATGACCTTTGATGATCATGAAGTGGATAACAACTGGGCTGCAGATATTGAAGAAAAAGGAGAGAAGAAAGACATATTTTTACTGCGTCGCGCAGCAGCGTTTCAAGCATGGTATGAATATATGCCTGTACGTTTAAAACAGAAGCCGAACGGCCCAGATATCCTTGCTTACCGAACTTTAGATTATGGCAAAATGCTACGGATGAATATTTTGGATACACGCCAGTACCGTTCTCCAATTTTATGCACCAAAGCTCAGTTAGAAGATGGGTTTGATAAAGTAGATTACTGCCGTACTGAGAATAGCCGAAATGAGCAGGTTCTTGGTAAAGCACAAGAGCAATGGTTGGCGAAGCAAATGCGCCATGATAAGCGTTGGAATGTCTTGGCACAGCAAATTCAGGTTATGCCTTGGGTACGTTATAACAAATCAGGCAAAGCTTATTTTGGGAAAGATACGTGGAATGGCTATCCATACGCACGCGAGCGCTTGATTGAATCTATCAAAAAAAATGCACCTCATGGTAATACAGTAATTTTATCAGGAGATTTGCATCAATATTTTGCAGCGAATATTCCAAGTGATTTGAATGATTTTAAGAGTCCATCGATTGCAACCGAATTTTTAACTACATCAATAACCTCTACCGGCAATGGTCAACCAATCCGTCCAGGGCAGGAAGATGTGCTGAAGTTAAATCCACATATCAAATTTATCAATGATCAACGCGGTTATCAGACTTTAGACTTTTTTAAAGACTATATGCGTACAGACTTGAAGGTTCTAGACTTTGTTGAAAAACCAGGTGGAAAAATGACGACCGTTGCAAGTTTTGAAGTGGCTTACGGCAAGCCAGAACTGAAGCAGATTGAATCTTAATAAAACGATATCAAAATACTTCTGTTAAATTAAATAAAGCGCTTAGATGGTTCTAAGCGCTTTATTTTTATATTGGACATGCACATCTATTAAAAACCACTGCCCATGCATGTGATCTACTATCTATGCAATGAGACAAGATGCTGATTTTTTTAATCAGATTTTTTGTGTGTGGCAGAAATGAGATGGTTAATTTCAGTTTTGGCTTTAATCATATCGGCTTGGAACTGTGGATCTGCCTGCAAGCGTGAAAATTGTGCTGCACCCATAATACGGCCAGCATCGACATCACTTTGCCAATGCATATTGCACACGACTCGGCTTTGACCAAATTCAATACCACGTTTGAAAATTTCATTTTGGCGTTCTGGGCGAAGCTGCGCCAGAACCAATGCATAAGTCCAACCGATAGTTGTATGTCCAGAAGGATAGGAAACATATTGATTTTTTTCATTTTCTTCTTCAGGGGTACAAGTGCTGACATTAAAATAGCCATATGGACGTTCACGGCTATATTTCTTTTTTGCAGTTTGAGTAGAGTATCTACTATCAAGTTTAATCTTTCTTAAAATTTCAAATAAAATAGGTGTATTTTTCTCATTAATTTCTAAGCCAAATGCAGATGAAAAAGGTCGCCCTAAGTGTGCATCTGAAACATCAGCATCAATTTGTGCTTGCTGCCAGCGAGCCGTATTTTTCAAATATTGAGATTGTTTAAAAATACTTTGATCACGAATAAAATCTCCACTATAGGCTTGTGGAGGAGTAGATAATATTTCAAGACTATTTGGAGCTGAGTCCGGTGTTAGATATGAATCTGCGGCCATGGAGTGTGCGCTTAAGCAAACCCATATTAATGTAGAGATGGCACATGGAGTATAAAATTTTAAGTTTGTCATGATATAGCTAAGTTTTGAATAATTAAAAAAGCGCTCATACCATAAGCAATAATATTGACTCTAAGATGACAAGAATTAATAAGATGAAAATTATCGCAATATAAATAAGATTGAAATGCGGGAAAATCGGAATGAATAAAAAACCACCCAATCTTTCGAAAGGGTGGTTTAGAACTCGAAACTAAAATTAAGCTTCTTGCTGTTCAGATTGAATTGCCGTTAATGCAATGGTAAACACGATGTCATCGACCAATGCGCCACGAGACAAGTCATTTACAGGCTTGTTTAAACCTTGCAGCATTGGGCCAACACTGACTACATTTGCAGAACGTTGAACTGCTTTATAGGTTGTATTACCTGTATTTAAGTCTGGGAAAATAAATACATTGGCACGACCAGCCACTTTAGAGTCAGGTGCTTTAGAGCGTCCCACACTTTCCACCGATGCAGCATCGTATTGAAGCGGGCCATCAATGAGTAAATCTGGACGACGTTCTTTGGCAATACGTGTTGCTTCAGCCACTTTCTCGACATCTGCACCTGCACCAGAAGTACCTGTTGAATACGAAATCATCGCAATGCGTGGGTCAATACCAAAGGCTTTCGCTGAATCTGCAGATTGAATCGCAATCTCTGCAAGCTGTTCTGCATTTGGATCTGGATTAATTGCACAGTCACCATATACATAGACTTCATCTGGTAACAGCATAAAGAACACAGATGAAACCAATGAATATTCAGGTGCGGTCTTAATCAATTGGAATGCAGGACGTACAGTATTTGCCGTAGTATGTACTGCGCCTGAGACTAAGCCATCCACCTGATCGAGTGCAAGCATCATGGTACCTAAAACCACAGTATCTTGTAGCTGTTCACGTGCTTGTAGATCATTGAGTTTACCTTTACGCAGCTCAACCATTTTAGGCACATAGTTTTCACGAATCAGATCTGGATCAATAATTTCCAAATCATGTGGAAGTTCGATATTACGTGCTTTTGCAACTTCAATCACGGCTTCAGGTTTTGCCAATAAAATACAGTGTGCAATGCCACGTGATTGACAAATGGCAGCCGCCTGAATGGTGCGTGGTTCATCACCTTCAGGTAGAACAATCCGTTTTTTCGCAGCAATGGACTTTTGTACCAATTCATGACGGAATGCAGAAGGGGACAAGCGTGGTTGATATGAACCATTTAATACTTCAGTAATCCATTCAGCATTGATGTGGCTTGAAACAAAGCGAGTCACTTGCTCTGCACGTTCGACGTCATCGACAGGAATTTCATTGCCTAAATTTGAAAGTTGTTGTGCCGTTTCAAACGTGCTTAAAGGCGTATGTAAAATCGGTAAGCCTTGCTTAATCGCGGTTTGGCAGAAATCTAAAACTTGTGGGTTCGGTTGATGATGTTCAGTCAAAACCAAACCGGCAAGTGGAATACCATTGCTACTTGCAAGGCTAGAAGCCAACAACACATCAATACGGTCAGAGGCGCTGATAATCAGTTCGCCTGCCACAAATTTGTGAAGTTCATGTTCAATATTAGATGCAACTAAGCTGCTATGCAGTACGCGGCGATGAGCAGCATCGCCTTGGTTGATCCATTCTGCTTGGATATGCGTCGCCAAGTCAGACATGCGCGGTACGCTGAGCGTATTACTAAATGGAACGAGGCCAATGACAGGTAGCTGTGTAGAACCAATTTGCGGATTACTTTGTTGTAATTCGAGCACAAATTTATTGGTATCACTGATTAAACGCAGATTTGGATCAAGTGTGACAGGAATTTGCGCAGACTCTTCTGGCAAGCCACGTGTGCGCATAAACAAAACGCCCGCAGTACGTTCAGATACCGCACCACCAAATTGGCGTAGAGAACTGTCAATTTTCTCAGCCGTTTTTGTGGCATTTTGAATATCTGCTGTGCTGACAATAATCACTTTAGCATCGAGTGCTTTTGCTAATGTTGCGTTGAGTTCTGAGGCAAAGTTATCTCGGCTGTTTGGAACCAAGCCTTCAACAATAATCAGATCATGCTTTTTTGCAATTTCACGGTGCAAACGAACCGCTTCTTCGAGCAGTTCATCACTTTCATCATGACTGAGTTGCTTCACGATGGTGGCATGATGAATAGGTTCTACCGTTTCATTATTAAATAAATGACGATAAAGAGCCGTTGTACGGTCTACAGTATCTGCGACATTTTCCTGTGAAAATGGTTTCAGAAAACCTGCTTTGACCCCTTGGCATTCCAAAGCATAAATTAAACCTAAGCATGCAGATGTTAAACCTACACCTTCCCCAGTTGGCACGAGTAAAATTGTTTTCATACGGTGTCTAAATTAAAGCTAAAAATTAATATTGAAGGCGAAGGGGCTGATGCGATTGCTTATGCAATCGCAGCTTCAGCATCAGGCTTTTTTGTAGCAGACGCTGTCACCTCGTCTACAACATGCTCAGTTTCTTTGGCAATACGGCCTTCTTCATCGGTTGGAACAACCCAAATTTGTGGGCCAGTACCGTGGTCAATACGACCTTCAGTACCGCGTTTTAAGTTGTCATTTAATTCTTTACTAAGGTTGAAACCAAAGTGCGGTAAGTATGAAACTGTTTTTTCACGAATGTAGGCAGAATTTTCACCAATACCACCGGTAAAGAATAAACCGTCAATACGTGGTAGACCACAGCTGAGACCTGCCAAAGATTTTGCTAAACGGTAGCAGAATACTTCAATGGCAAGTGCTGCATCTTCGTTGCCTTGTTCCGATGCTTCGATCAACGTACGCATGTCATTTGAAAGATCAGACAAACCGAGTAGGCCTGATTGGCTGTTCAGCATCTTGTCGATTTTGTAGATATCCCAACCTAAGTTGCTCGCAAGGAAGCTGTGAATACTTGGGTCAACATCACCACTACGTGTGCCCATGACCACACCTTCAAGTGGAGTCAGACCCATTGACGTATCTACAGATTGACCATTCCAAATCGCACAAGTCGAGCTACCATTGCCTAAGTGAGCAGTTAACCAGCCACCTTGTTTAAAGCTGCCTGCCAACATTGAGCCACGCTCAGATACGTAGGCATGGCTAGTACCATGGAATCCATAACGACGTACGTTATGTTGTGTGTACAAGAATTTTGGTAATGCATAACGGTATGCATGAGACGGCATGGTTTGGTGGAATGCTGTATCAAATACGGCTACTTGCGGAAGTTCAGGGAACAAGCGCATGGTTGCTTCGATCCCTACCAAGTGAGCCGGGTTATGCAATGGAGCAAGCGGTGTAGCTTCACGAATACGTTCAATAATTTCTGGTGTTAATAGCTCAGCTTTGGTTAATGTACCGCCGTGAACAACACGGTGACCAATCGCTTGAGGATTATGGTGAGCCAAACGCTCTAAAATAGTTTCGAGGGCTTTTTCATGGTCAGCATGTGGAATGGACAGCTCAAGCGCATCACCACCTGTAGTGACCCCTTTAATACGTGCATCAGCAGAACCTAGGTTCTCGGCTAGACCAAAAATACGATCTTCACGGCGCTCAGAAACTAACGCATATTTGATAGAAGAAGATCCGCAGTTAATTACTAATACTGATGTAGACACGTTTAAATACCCGAATTCTAATTGAAATACTTATCCATAATATTGATCTGATTGCAGTTGTATTGATTGATACAATTTAGATCTGTGATGATGTTTTATCATGGGTTTTTTTATCGTCCTAGATAGACTTTAGGAGATTAGACTTAAGCACTATCGACCCTGAGCACAATAATAATTAAAATTTATCAGTTCATAGTTTTCATTTATTAATAAAATAGTCCTCAAAATTTATACGATTTAAGGGATATACATAGAACATAACATGCGTTCGCTGCGCTGTAATCCTCAAATTGTTGCAAAAAAGCAGGTAAATTTAACTTTTCTCATTCTTCTTAAGTATTTAATTGTCAAAAAATCTGTTTTCGATTCTATATCCTGTGTGTTTGCAGGCTTATATTTCAATATGTGAACCCTGGGTCTAATTTTTTAAATCACCATAAAAAAAGCTGTGCCTTTAATCAGAAAAGCACAGCTTTCGTTGTCTTATTGGGTGTTATTGGCGAATTTGACCATCACCAAACACAATCCATTTTTGAGAAGTCAGACCTTCAAGACCGACTGGACCACGTGCATGGATTTTATCGGTTGAAATACCAATCTCAGCACCAAGACCATATTCAAAACCATCCGCAAAGCGAGTTGAGGCATTGATCATCACTGAACTCGAATCTACACGCGCCAAGAACTGACGAGCCAGACTAAAGTTTTCGGTAATGATTGAGTCGGTATGGTGTGAGCCATATTTGTTGATGTGCTCAATCGCTTCATCTAAGCCTGTAACGACTTTCACTGCCAAAATCGGGCCTAAGTATTCGGTGTACCAATCTTCCTCAGTTGCAGGAACAATCGATTCGCCCAAAATGCGCTGCGTTTCAGCACAGCCACGCAGTTCAACTTTTTTCTCCGCATAGAGTTCAGCAATGCGTGGTAAAAATTCCTCAGCGACATTTTCATCGACAAGTAAGGTTTCCATGGCATTACATACGCCATAACGGTGTGTTTTGGCATTGAGCGCAATAGGTAATGCTTTTTGCAAATCAGCCTGAGCTTCCACAAAAACATGGCAGTTACCATCAAGATGTTTGATAACAGGCACACGTGCTTCATTGGTGATACGTTCAATTAAGCTTTTGCCACCACGAGGTACGATCACATCGACATATTCAGGCATAGTAATTAATTGGCCAACCGCAGCACGGTCTGGGGTATTAATTACTTGAACGGCATGCTCAGGTACACCTGCGGCAGTTAAGCCATGTTGAATCGCTGCCGCAATTGCTTGGTTAGATTCCAAAGCTTCAGAACCACCACGTAAAATAATCGCGTTACCTGATTTAAGCGCTAAAGATGCGGCTTCAAGGGTGACATTTGGGCGAGATTCGTAAATCATGCCGACAACACCTAGCGGTACGCGCATTTTGCCCAGCTGAATACCTGTCGGACGAAAGGCCATATCGGTGATTTCGCCAATCGGGTCAGTGAGTGCGATTACATCTTTTAGACCTTGGAGCATGCCTTTAAAGCGTGTGGGGGTAAGTTCTAAGCGATCAAGCAGAGCACTATCCAAGTTGTTGTTATGCGCTTTGGTCATATCCACTTGGTTAGCTGCCAAAATTGCAGTTTCACTGTTTTGTAAAGCAGTATAAATTGCTGATAAGGCATTATTTTTAGTCTGGGTAGAAGCCCCTGCGAGCACACGTGATGCTGTGCGTGCTTGCTGTCCTACCGTTTGCATGTATTGTTCAATAGACTCTTGCATAGCGGTTTGATCACTTAGAAATTTCAACTCGATATTAACAGCCTGTGACTGAACAATGAAGCACTTAAGTGCATATTCGACTGTACTTGCTGACCAGAATTAACATTTTGAAATTGTTTTTAGAGCAAAAGTAGATAAGCGGCGGGGATATCAGTTGCTTGTAAAATGAACCTCTGTATAGAATGAAACAATAGCGACATTGAAGTCGTACAAATAACGATTAAAGAGCAGGACGCTAAGTCGAGCAGAGTCTCTAAATGAATTCCTGACAATAAAAATAAGGCAGGAATGGAGGAAAGGAATATGAATTCCATTATCCAAATGGATCCCACCGTACAGGAAAGTACGCATTACAGTTTTTTCGATCTGTATGACAAGCAAAGCTTTAAACAGCCTGCCAGAACGACATGGATTGATGGCTGGAAGGTCGAATATATGGCCATTGCACAACCTGAAACCATTCATCGCACCCCGATCGTTATTATTGGTGGGGCATTTCAAAACTTTAATTCCTACAAATATTGTGTCGAACAATTATTTGCGGCAGGCCCTATTATTTTAATTGATTTACCATCCATGGGCTCAAACCAGCAAATTACCAATGTAGATACAGCTGTGTCGGCAGGGACTTTAGAGTTGGGTGATCTGGCACAGATGTTAGGCGTTTGGTTGGATATCGTCGGGCTAGAAAAAGTATCCGTGATGGGGATGTCGCTCGGTTCAGTGGTGGCTGCAGGACTGGCGGATCAACGTCCTGAATTGATTGACCGCATGATATTGATGGGCGTAATGCAAAAAACGCGCAAGAGCTGGCGCATGTTGCTTGAAGAATCCTTGCATTTGATGAAAGAACAGCGCATGGATGAATTTGGTCAAGCGGTGATTTTGTATTTGGTTAATCATGCCAAACTGGATGTGACGCGGATGTCACCGACAGCGAAGCGTTTGTTCTTTAGACAAATGGCTGAATTCACCAATACCGAACAAGAGCGTTATGACATTAACTGTAACCGTTTGCTGCGTTTGCAAGACGTGCCAATTCCACAGTGTGATGTATTGGTGTCTTGCGGGCAGTACGACAGTTTTACTTTGCCACATGAAAATGCGGGCTTTGCCTTGCAATGTCCGAATATGCAATTTGCCATGATTGCCAATGCGGATCATTTACCTCAGTTGCAGCGTCGTAAGGAAACTATGAATTTGTTTGCAACTTATCTACGCGGTGAGTCTATTCAGCAGTTGGAAGGGATCATTCCAATGAGCCGAGAGCAAATGCAAAATATCGAACGCCGTGGCGAAGCGCGGGTGAGTGTACAACAGCCATTCACGCATTTATCTCATCGCCATTCAGACCTTGTGGTTGACACTCAAATTATAGATTTAAATTATTTTGGGGTGTTGTTGAATGTGCAGGCTGAAATGTTGGACTCCATGCACGCATATCCACGGGATTTGGCATTACATCTAGAAGATGAAGAAGGTGAGTTTAAAATTGAATGTCTCATCTTTGACGTTGTAGATACGCAGGTTCGTGCTTTGTTTAAGCATGGTAGTTTTGAGTTGGCGGAGCGTTTATTGCGCTTTGTACAACGCCAAAAAGAAGATGTGTTGATATTAGAAGCTGTAAGTTAAAACATGAACATATAAAAAAAAACAGCGCTTTAGCGCTGTTTTTTTGTTTTAGCATGGACCATCCAAACCAAATCTCCACAGTGCTGCTCTGCATCGTGAAAAGGAATCACTTGTTCTTGCTGCTGTTGTGGAAAGTATAAGGCCGGCTGAACGACGTCTACTTCTTCAAATCCTGTATGACTGAAAAACTGCTGTAATTCAGCAGGGGATTGAAAATGAAAAGTAAAAGCGCTGCGAGACATGACTTTGAGTAATTTACTACTGGCCCAAATAAAACGTGCTAAACGGTTCTTAATGGGTTCTGGATAGATGTCGGTCAGATAATGCAATTCCTGAAACGAGGCGCCATATTCGGTGATCCCTTGCAATAATTTATTCAGTAGGATTTGATCAAAATAATTAATCAGACCTTCGCTAATCACCACCAAAGGGCGTTCAGGGTCAAAACTCTGAAAAATACGTTCAAAATCTTGAGTGAAAATGTCGCCAGTTAAGACCTCAGGGGCATGCGGGTCAATCTGTTTAAGTGCCTGTGTTTTGATTTTTGCCATATCTGGCAAGTCGAGTTCACGATAGTCAATTTCAGGATGCTTGGTACGAAAATTCCAACCGCGCGGGGAGAGGCCACAGGCAATTTCAAGGACTTGTAGCTGTGGATATTGGGTAATGAGTTGATCTAAATGTTGATCGATCATGGCATGGCGCTGTTTAAGCGTCGAACGCATGCTACCGCCCACATTCTTTTCTGCCCAGCTTTCTAAAGGATGGACTAAACGTGCTAAAAATTTGCCTTTACGTGTGGCAAAAACGGGATGCGAAATCCCCATGCTGTACCAAATATAGCCGGTGTAATGTGCAGTAAAGGAAATGTGTCGATGTTCCGATAAACTTTGTGTCATGTCGTCCTGACCTAATGTTGTTTTTATTGGCAATTTTTGTATAGCGCCGAAGCACTTATTTTGTCTTCATCATAAATCAAAAAGGAGCACCTTGTCGTGCTCCATTTTCTAGAATTTTGAAAGTCTTGGATTAGCAATATTGATTTTTAAAATCCACAATACGGTTACGCACGTTTTGCCAGTCCGCCCCGAGTTCAATGCTTTGTCCAATCTCAATTTGTGGGATTTTACCGCGCATACGTTCTAGGCGTTCTTGATTTGGGAGAGCCAAGTTTTGAATGCCATCCAGCGCAATGCATGCAGATTCACGGTTATTACATACAAGGCCCATATCACAACCTGCATTTAATGCTGCTTGGATACGAGCATCTGCGCCGCCAGCGACACAAGCGGCTTGCATGCTTAAATCATCGGAGAATAAAACGCCATCAAATTGGAGCTCTTGACGTAAGACTTTCTGAATCCAATACGGTGAAAATCCAGCAGGATTAGGATCAATATTTTCATAAATCACATGCGCAGGCATTAAGGCATCAAGCTGTGGTTGCAGTTGAATAAAGCTTTGCATGTCTTTTTGGTAGATCTCTTCATAACTACGATGGTCAATAGCAGCAGCGACGTGTGAGTCTGCTTTCACTGAACCGTGGCCTGGGAAATGCTTACCTGTAGATGCCATTCCTGCACGTTTCATACCTTTTAAGAAAGCACTTGCCAATGGAATAATGTCTTGCATATTTTTGGCAAAACCACGGTCACCAATCACATCACTGACATCATTTAAATCAAGCACCGGTGCAAAACTGAAATCGATGCCGACCGCCAGGACTTCAGCTGCCATCAACCAGCCACATCGTTCAGCCAGTTCAACTGCTTTTTCAGGTTCAGTTAAGTAAAGTTCACCAAACTTACCCATAGCTGGTAGGAGTGTGAAGCCTTGCTTTAAGCGTTGTACACGACCACCTTCCTGATCGACCGCAATTAAAATATCAGGACGGATTTGACGCATATGATCGGTCAGGGCACGAACTTGTTCAGGAGATTCAATGTTGCGACCAAATAAAATCATGCCGCCAACTTGTGGTGCCTGTAATAGTTCAATATCTTCTTGGGTAAGTTCTGTGCCAGCAATGTCGAGCATTAATGCGCCAATCATATTCGGTGTCCGTGTTGGAATTTTTAAGGAAAAACAATACCTGAATTCTGCAATGATTTGCTACACTTTGTCAGCAGAGAATATGATAAAACTACACGACATAAACATATTAAGTTGTTTAAGATTTTGAATCTATTCAATTCAGGTCGAAAACCAACACGGTAATATTGGTCTTAATACCAAGGAAGTACAAATTATTTATGAAACTTCAAACATTAGCTTGTGCCGTTGCGATTGCGACAGGTGGATTCTTTTTCACTCATGTGGTGAATGACGCAATTGCTGCCAATAATACAGAAGCAGTGAGCGCGGGTACTATTCAGCCCACACAAGAGCAAGCCTTGGTCTCACGTCAGCTTGCAACATTGGTAGACCGTCAACACTATTTAAATCAGCGTTTAGATGCCAATACATCTAACCGTATTTTAGATTTTTATATTGATAGTTTAGATGCTGAACATACGTTGTTCTTGGCATCAGACATTGAAAATTATAAAAAACGTTATGGCTCAACTTTTGGTGCAAATCTCAAAGCGGGCAATTTAACAGGGCCGTATGCGATTCATGCGCAATATCGTGAGCGCTTAAAACAGTTCTACACCTATATGTTGGAAGAGCTGAAAAAGCCACAGAATTTAAATCAACCGAATAACTACATCGAAACTGATCGTGAAAAAGCGCCATTCTTTAAATCGACAGAAGAACAGCGTGCGCATTGGAATAAAATGTTGGTCTCTCAGCTGATCAATTTAACCATCAGCAAAGAAGAAGAGAAAGCCAAACAAAAAGCGTTGAAAGATGACCCAACACTGGCAAATGGTCAAGACTTAACAGGTCCTGAAGACTTAACACCTGAACAGACTTTAACCAAGCGTTATACACGTCAGTTAGAGCGGATTAGTCGTTTAAAAAGCGATGATGTGCTCGACAAAACTCTGAATGCCATGATGCTGACGTATGATCCGCACAGTAACTATTTCCCACCTGTAGATGCGATGGAATTGAACCGTCAAACCACGCTGCAATTGGAAGGGATTGGGGTGTCGATTCGTCCTGAACGTGGCAACGAAGACTACACTAAAATTGAAACGATTGTAGAAGGTGGTCCAGCCAGCAAATCAGGACAAGTCAAGTCAGGTGATCGCATTGTTGGTGTTGCCCAAGATGGCGACAAAATGGTGGATGTGATCGGTTGGCCGAGCAATGAAATTGTCGGACTGATTCGTGGTAAACGTGGCACCAAAGTGACTCTACGTTTATTGGGTGCTGGTGCGTCCATGAATCAAGCGCGAAATGTCACAATTGTACGTGATGTGATTCAAGAAGAAGATGCAGGCGTGCGTTCACGTACCGTTGAAATTGAGCGTGATGGCAAAAAGCATAAGTTCGGTGTAATTGAAATTCCATCGTTTTACTTGAACTATCGTGCACGTCGTGCAGGTACAGACTATCGCTCTGTATCAGAAGATACCAATAAAGCCTTAAAAACTTTAGATGCTCAAAATGTTGAAGGTATCATCATTGACTTGCGTAACAACCCTGGTGGCTCACTTGAAGAAGTGGCACGTATGCTTGGTCAAGTGATTAAATCAGGTCCAGTGGTGCAAATCCGTGATGGCAATGGCAATGTCAGCGTGTTTGAAGATGATGATGGGGGCGCGCAAACTTATGCAGGTCCATTGGCAGTATTGATTAACTTGGCTTCGGCGTCTGCGAGTGAAATTTATTCTGCTGCGATTCAAGACTATGAACGTGGTGTGGTGATTGGTAGCACCACAACGGGTAAAGGAACAGCGCAGGTACAACTTGACTCTTTAGCCTATGGTCAAGCAACCTTAACGCAACGTAAATTTTACCGCGTGACTGGCGGCAGTACCCAAAATAAAGGGGTCGTGCCTGATATTAAGTTGGTTGATATTTACAATGAAGAGTTTGGTGAACGTAAAGCGAAAAATGCTTTACAGTGGGATACCATTCCTACAGCACCGTTTAAACGTGAAGGCTCGATCCAAGCCTATGTTCCCGATTTGATTAAGTCATCTCAGCAACGTGTCAGCATTGATCCGCAATTTAAATATTTAGAGCAACGTACTGCGATTGCGAAAAAGACAGAAGAGCAAAAGCGTGTGGTGCTTGACTTAGCGAAGCGTAAAGCCGAGCTGTTGGCACTAGAGCAAAAGTCTTTGGATGCTGAAAATCAGCGTCGTAAAGTGGTGGGTCAAAAACCTTATGCCAACTGGGAAAGCTACCAAGCGTCTATGGATGCATTGGTGGAGGCACGTGCAAAAATGAAGGCAAACCAACGTCCAGCACTGCCTGAAGAAGAAGTCTTTGTGACGGAAGCAGCAAACGTGCTAATGGACTATGCCAAATTACAAGGCAAAACGCATACAACAACAGCCAAAAAGTAAGTAATTCATCCATAAATAACATTGAGATGATTGCTTGAGTTTTTGACAGAAAAGATGAATTTATCCATTGAGAAATAGCGAGCTACGGCTCGCTATTTTTTTGTGAGTAGGGCGGTGTTCGATTTAAATCTAGAAAGCAATCTATAAATGATTCTAACTTATTCATTTTATTATGATTAGAAACTGTTCTAAAATAATAAACACCTGATGCAATTTTTATCAAAAGTTTAAGTTTTAGTGAACTTCATCAAGCTTTATTTTTTTAAATTAATCAGTTGCTTAAAATCTTGAAAGAAAGACTTGACCATTACCGTAGACTAATAGATTCTAAGAGAAAATAAGTAAGTAATTGAAAATGTAACAAGTTAAAGGGAAGAGATAGATTGGGTAATTCGGTTAAAGAAAGTGCCACGATAACCTAAGCGGAACGCTTGATATGACCCATATTCATTATGATTACAATCTGGTCGTTGGTTCAATCGTAGTTGCATTATTAAGTTGTTACTTAGCGGTTTCACTCGAACAAATGTTGTTCCGTGGAACACGACCAAGATATGAAAATGTCATTTTATTATTCAGCGGTGCAATTTTAGGTGCTGCGATTTGGTGCATGCATTTTGTAGGCATGATGGCCAGCCATTTACCTTCAAATCATAGTTTTGATACCAGTCTTACTCTGACATCCTATTTTATTGCCTTTGTCGCGTCCACTTTTGCCGTGTGGTTAACCACACGACTGACGCTACCATTTCCTCGTTTAATTTTAGGCTCAGTTTTAATGGGGCTAGGCATTTCCGGAATGCATTACACGGGGATGCTGAGTTTAGACGTTCAGGGTTATGAGCAACGATACGAACCTTTAATTGTTATCTGTTCAATTTTAGTTGCGATCTGTGGCTCATGTTTGGCATTTTGGCTAACGTTTAAAAATAAATACTCGCCAAAACGTAACATCATGAATGCCTTTGTTGCGGTCATGCTGACTTTTAGCATTGTTGCTATGCATTATATTGGTATGGCGGCTGTTGATTTTGTACCGCTAAACTCGATGGATATATTGGTTGCGGCTCAAATTAACCATAATTTATTGCTATTTATTGTCTTATTTGTCACCAGTTTATTGTTGATGGCGGCCTTTAGCGTTGCAGTACTTGAGCAACGTTTAGAACATCGCAGCTTGCAGTTGATGCGCGCAAATCGAGAACTGGCCAATCAAGCGGTACAGGACAATTTGACCCGTTTACCTAATCGACTATTTTTGGCTGAATATGCACATTTTCTATTTACAGAGCATCGCTTAAGACAAGATAAAATTGCTTTTATTTATATTGATATCGACCGTTTTAAAGCGGTCAATGATGTGTTTGGACACCATGTGGGTGATCAACTACTGATTCAAATTGCTACGCGTATTCACCGTTTAATTAATGATCAAGCCAAATTGCTACGAATCGGTGGGGATGAGTTTCTGATTGTACTTGAGTCGGCAAGCAATGATTCTGCCACAGCAATGTCTGAAAAAATATTGGAATTGATGCAAGAAAGCTTTTTGATTGCAGGTAAGGAAATTAACATTTCAGGCAGTATTGGTATTGCGATGTACCCTGAACATGGTGCGAACTTACAAGACCTACTGATCAATGCAGACACCGCAATGCTGAGTTCGAAGTATCAGGGGCGTAATACCTATTCATTTTTTAATTATACTGCCGACCAATTTGAAGAAAAAAGTCAGACGAAACTGATCAATGATTTATATAAAGCGGTAGAAGAACAGCAATTTATTTTATTTTATCAGCCAAAATTTAATGCCGTTGATCGTGAAATTTGTGGGGTTGAGGCCTTAATTCGTTGGAATCATCCAACTCTAGGTATGTTGACGCCAAATAAGTTTATCAATGGTGCAGAAAAAACTGGACTGATTATTGCCATGGGCTATTGGGCGCTTGAAGAAGCCTGTAAGCAAATTCAGCACTGGGAAAAGCTGAATATGCCGTTGTATCCTATTGCGGTCAATTTATCAGCGATTCAGTTTGAACATAAACACTTATTTAGTACTTTAGAGTCACTTTTTGCACGGTATGAAATTAACCCGTCACATTTAATTATTGAAATTACCGAGTCAACTGCGATGCATCATATCGATGCCAGTATTGTAACTTTTGAACATTTGAGAAAGATGGGAATTAAAGTTGCGATTGATGACTTTGGTACGGGACATTCAAGTTTCTTGTATTTAAAAGAACTGCCTGTAGATGAGCTGAAAATTGACCGTGAGTTTATCCGCAATTTGAGCGTCGGTTCTAAAGAAGAAATTATTTTAGAAAGTATTATTCACTTGGCAATTCGACTGGGTTTAACGGTCACTGCAGAAGGTGTAGAGACAGAACAACAAGCAGAAATTTTAAAACGTTTAGGTTGCCAACAGTTGCAGGGCTATTTGTTAGGAATGCCGATGCCAGTGGCACAGCTTGAAGAAAGCATGAAAATGAAAGTTGAATAAAGTCCTCGTAGTCTGATCGCATTGCCAATGTGTATAGAAAAAAAGAAAATGAAATGTGCTATATCGTCGATAAAAACAGGTCGTCATCCAATGTAAAACATCAAGACACGCCACGCTAAGATTTTGACTCAACCCGATGAGGTTGATTATTTTTAATGGTCAATCTGATACAATATCGCCAATTTTCCATATTGATCAGATCTGATCTTTTGCACTGCGAGTTTTGCAGTAGGTGTCTTTCATGAGTTTTAAAGAAGAATTAGCGACACAGGTCGCTCAGCGACGTACTTTCGCTATTATTTCCCACCCCGATGCCGGTAAAACCACAATGACAGAAAAACTGTTGTTATGGGGACAGGCGATTCAGGTTGCAGGTATGGTAAAAAGCCGTAAATCTGATCGTGCGGCAACGTCTGACTGGATGGAAATGGAAAAAGAACGTGGTATTTCGATCACCACTTCTGTTATGCAGTTCCCGTTTAAAGACAAGATGATTAACTTGCTCGACACCCCAGGGCATGAAGACTTTTCTGAAGATACCTACCGTACATTAACCGCTGTTGACTCTGCGCTTATGGTGATTGATGGTGCAAAAGGTGTCGAAGATCGTACGATCAAATTGATGGAAGTGTGTCGTATGCGCGACACGCCGATTATTTCATTCGTCAACAAAATGGACCGTGAAATTCGTGAGCCATTAGAACTTCTTGATGAAATCGAAAACGTTTTAAAAATTAAATGTGTTCCGATTACTTGGCCACTGGGCACAGGTCGTGACTTTGCCGGTGTATTTAACCTACTCGAAGAAAAATTCTACGTTTATAAGGCAGGTTTCGGTTCAACTATTACGGATATTGAAGTCCGTGATGGCTATGACTATGCAGATTTGCGTGAAAAAGTCGGTGATCTCGCTTGGGCTGCATTTGAAGAATCATTGGAATTGGTTCAAATGGCCAATGAACCTTTAGACCGAGATGAATTTTTGGCAGGCCGTCAAACGCCAGTCTTGTTTGGTACGGCACTCGGTAACTTTGGTGTAGACCATGTTCTGGATGCATTTAGTCAATATGCGCCTGAACCTAAAGCACATCCGACGCAAGACCGTAAAGTTGAAGCGACTGAAGAAGGCTTCACAGGTTTCGTCTTTAAAATTCAAGCCAATATGGATCCAAAACACCGTGACCGTATTGCATTCATGCGTATCTGTTCAGGTAAGTATGAAAAAGGCTTGAAAATGAAACATGTGCGTCTAGGTAAAGATGTGCGTATTAGTGATGCTTTGACGTTCCTTGCCGGTGACCGTCAACATCTTGAAGAAGCATGGCCGGGTGACATTATCGGTTTGCATAACCATGGTACAATTCAGATCGGCGATACCTTCACTTCGGGTGAAGATTTACACTTTACCGGTATTCCTCACTTCGCCCCTGAAATGTTCCGTCGCGTGCGTTTAAAAGATCCTTTGAAGTCAAAACAGCTACAAAAAGGCTTAAAAGAACTTTCAGAAGAAGGGGCGACTCAAGTCTTTATGCCGCAAAACAGTAACGACTTAATCGTGGGTGCTGTGGGTGTGCTTCAGTTTGAAGTGGTGGCATATCGTCTGAAAGAAGAATACAAAGTGGATTGTATTTATGAGCCTGTAAGTATCAATACCGTACGTTGGGTATCGTGTGATGACGAGAAAAAATTCAACGAATTTAAGAAAAAAGCACATGACCAATTGTCTGTCGATGGCGGTGGTCATTTAACTTATCTTGCACCAAGTCGTGTGAATTTACAGTTAATGCAAGAACGTTATCCGGATATCGTGTTCAGCAATACACGTGAACACTAAGTTGTTCTTTTACAGAAATAAAACAGCTTCTTCGTGAAGCTGTTTTATTTTGTGGTAGAGTTTTTAAATCCATACATTACGCAATCATTTGGTCGTTTAGGACATCATGAAAAAATTCAAGGATGCTACAGTTTTTGCACTTTTGGGGAGTGTTTTGCTGCTCAGTGCATGTGATTCAGGAAAAGAAAACAAAGCGACAAAGCCGGCCGACGGTGGTGCTTCTGAAGCGACTGTGATTAATCCAGATGTTTTGCCTTATTTAAATATCCAAGAGCAAGCAGCAAAAATTGCCAAACCGTTTTGTGAAAATAAAAGTTGTATTGATTTAGAGATACAAACCATTCAGACCGTAGATACATGGTTGAATGGCTGGATTGAAAAGAATCAGGCCAGCGTCGTACAAGATCAGATTGCATTAAAGCAAAATATGAATCTCCAACAAGCCGTCGATGCGTATGTGAAAAAATCAGATGCTTGGCAGGCAGAGTTTAAAACCAATAAAGCCTATGAATTGGCCATGTACACACGAGTTCCATATCAACGGAATCAATATGTGTTGCTGCAAATCGGTGTTGATACCAAACAGGAAAATATCACGGTCAAAGAGCGTTATTATTTTTTTGTGGCTGACCGCCGTGCGAAAAAGAATCTTAAACCTTTAGATATTATTGAAGCAAAGCAACAGCAAAATATGGATGCTATTGTGCAGCAAGCCTATAGCAAATGGTTAGATGAACAAGAGGTAGATGTCAAAAAATCGGCACCGAAAAAACTCTATTGGGGCCAAGCAGATTGGTTCTTTGATCAAGAAGGTGTCGGTTTGCATTACCGTACAGATGAAATTGTCAAAGATGGTAAACAACTGGATATTTATCTCAGCAAAGCGCAAACACAACAAGTATTGAAAGCTGACGTTTATCAGCATATGTTCTAATCAGCGAAAGTATTTAATTTGATAAGATATTTACCAAAATAAATATCAATTATTCGAAATAAAAGGTTGAAGCAATGGTGCAAAAAAATAAAATTTGGGCAAGCTCAATATTGGCAGTTTCTGTTGCATTCACGGCGTGTCAGCCACAACAAGCTGAACCTGAAAAAAAGCCGGATCAAGCCAAAACTGAACAGCCAGATTTGAGTGCAAAACTGATTGGTGATGCGGAAAAATTACAACTGAATTTACCTGAATGTGATGGCGGGGTCTGTCCTGAAATTTCAGTTGAACGCTTAAACAGTAATCAAGCCTTTATTGATGAATTTATTGATGCGGAAATTCTAAAACAGTTAGGCGAAATTTTATCTGTTTCGCCTTTAGAAGATAAGACGCTGAGCACTGATGCTCCCGCTGCAAGTGGAGTTCCTGCAGCGTCTGAAGCAAAATCTGCTTTGGCAAATGTTGAAACGCCCAAATTAAAATTGGAAAAAGCCACGCAGCCTTATATGCAAGCGTTCTTAAAGTTAGATAAAGAATTGAAATCTTTAAGTGCCAATCAGCAAATCAGTTTGATGATTAAACCTAAAATATTAAATGCTGAAAAACCCTTGGCAACAGTGGTTTTAAATACCAGTTCATATTTAGGTGGAGCGCATGGTTCTT
This sequence comes from Acinetobacter sp. P37, assembly GCF_057480965.1. Taxonomy (NCBI): domain Bacteria; kingdom Pseudomonadati; phylum Pseudomonadota; class Gammaproteobacteria; order Moraxellales; family Moraxellaceae; genus Acinetobacter; species Acinetobacter sp. P37. Next base: position 22,153 of record NZ_JBLIYY010000024.1, read on the forward strand.
CTGCACAGCAATATTACAACTTTGATTTAAGCACTCAAAAATTGGTGCAGCTCAACGACATATTATTGCCAAATCAACGTGCTGAGCTTGAAAAGCGGGGCTATGAATTATTTAAAACTTGGGTGAAAGATGCCAAGTTGGCAGACAATATTCAAGAATACGAACAGATTTGGAAATTTAAACTGTCTGATAATTTTTATCTGAGTCAGCAAGGTTTAATTTTGCAATATGCCGAATATGAAATTGGGCCGTATGTGGTGGGTTTACCTCGCTTGACCATTCCGTATGATCAATTGCAAAGTGTATTGAAAAAGCAATATCTACCTCCAGTTGACGCTGTTGAAGCCTCAGCCGCAAAAGCAAATTAATTAGTTCAATGACTTACTCACTGTTTGATACGCATACGCATTTTGATGTTCCCGATTTTGATGCTGATCGGGAACAGTTGGCGTATGCTGCAAAACAGGCGGGTGTCGATGCGTTGGTATTGATTGGTTTTGTACAGTCACGTTTTCAAGATTTGCTGCATACCCAAGAGTTTTTAGCTCGTTTATCCAATGTTCCAACAAGCTATTTAGCTCCCGGCTTACATCCGTTTTATATTGAGCAACACCGTACAGAACATTTGTTCGATGTGGAGCAGATGCTAAAGCAGCATGATTGTGTTGCTGTGGGTGAAATAGGTTTAGATACCTTTTTGAAACAGCATAAACAGCCTGAACTTTTTCAAAAGCAGCAGCAGTATTTTTCCGCACAACTTGAGTTAGCACAGCAGTTTGATAAACCTATTTTGCTGCATATTCGCAAATCCCATGCAGAGGTGCTTTCGATGTTGAAAAAGCATCAATTTAAGCTCGGTGGTATTGCACATGCATTTAGTGGTGGTGTTGAAGAAGCGAAGGCATTTACCAAGCTAGGTTTTAAAATTGGTGTAACAGGGCAAATCACCAATCCCAATGCAAAAAAATTACATCAAGTGATTCAGACTTTGGGTGTAGATCATTTGGTCTTAGAAACTGACTGTCCAGATATGACACCCTTATGTTGTCAGCATTCGACGGAAGGGCGTACCCGTAATACGCCGGTCAATTTGCCCTATGTCTTGCAGGGGTTAGCTCAGAGCTTAAACCGTACTGAATCTGAGATTGCACAGATCTTATGGACTAATTCATTACAGGCATTGCATTTGGACGCTTAAGCGGCAACAAATATTGACGCTGCTTGATTGAATCAGGTTTTCTCCACATTGTTTATACAATGATGGTTTTCTAAAAAAAGGCGCATTATGCAATTTCTAAAATGCTTTAGACTTGGCATTATGCTGTTAAATTATTTTGAGTGAGTTTCACATGGCACAAGGACTATTGGCTGGCAAACGCTTTTTAATCGCGGGTATTGCAAGTAAGTTATCAATCGCATTTGGTATTGCGCAAGCTTTACATCGCGAAGGTGCAGAACTGGCTTTTACTTATCCAAACGAAAAATTAAAAAAACGTGTAGATGATTTTGCTGAACAATTTGGTTCAACTTTAGTTTTCCCATGTGATGTCGCAGTGGACGCTGAAATTGATACCGCTTTTGCTGAACTTGCTAAACATTGGGATGGTCTAGATGGTGTTGTGCATTCAATTGGTTTTGCACCGGCACATACTTTAGATGGCGATTTCACTGATATTACCGACCGTGAAGGTTTTAAAATTGCTCACGACATCAGCGCATATAGCTTTATTGCGATGGCTCGTGCGGCAAAACCTTTATTGGCTGCACGTCAAGGTTGCTTATTGACGCTGACTTACCAAGGTTCTGAACGCGTAATGCCAAACTATAACGTTATGGGTATGGCAAAAGCGTCACTAGAAGCAGGCGTACGTTATTTGGCAACAAGTCTTGGCACTGAAGGTATTCGTGTAAATGCGATTTCAGCAGGTCCGATTCGTACCTTAGCGGCTTCAGGCATTAAATCTTTCCGTAAAATGTTAGACCTAAATGAAAAAGTCGCACCACTTAAACGCAATGTCACCATTGAAGATGTAGGTAATGCAGCATTGTTCCTTTGCTCGCCTTGGGCAAATGGTATTACAGGTGAAATTCTGTATGTTGATGCAGGCTTTAATACTGTAGGTATGAGCGCTGATCTAATGGCAGATGCTGAGTAATTTGCTCCTCCCTTTTTAAAAGGGAGGGTGGGAGGGATTTTGTTAAGTAGAAGTAAATCCCCCTCATTCCCCCTTTTAGTAAAGGGGGAAGCTAAAAGGCAATAAAAAAGACCGCAAAAGCGGTCTTTTTTAGATTTGAAGATAAGCGATTAAGCTTGGCCTTCAGCAGCAGTTTGCGCACGTTGCAAATTCGCTTCGAATTCAGCATCGAAGTTAATTGGTGTAAGCAATAATTGTGGGAAGCTGCCTTTAGTAACCATATCGTTCACAGCTTCACGTAGGAATGGGAACAAGATATTTGGGCAGTAAGCACCAAGAATGTAAGGAAGACGTTCTTCTTCAACGCTATCGATTAGGAAGATACCTGCTTGAGTAACGTCAACGATAAATGCAGTGTCACCCGCATTGTTCGCTTGAACGACAACTTTCAGTGAAACTTCGAAGTGTGTTGGATCAACTTTTTCTGCAGAAGAAGAAAGGTTGATATTTAGTTCAGGCTGCCATTCTTTAGTAAATACTTGAGCCCCAGGTACTTCGAAAGAAATATCTTTAGTATAAATGCGCTCTAATGCCAATTGTGGTTGAGCTTGTTGTTCTTCACTCATTGTTTATTCCTTAATATGAGGTGACGATTTATGTTTAAAATTAAGATAGCATGCCGTCGAGTTTGCCTTCACGCTCTAAAGCATAAAGTTGGTCAAAACCGCCAATAAACTGATCATTAATAAAAATTTGAGGAACGGTACGGTGGTTGGTGCGTTGCATCAATTCAACACGTACTTCAGGCGCTTCATTTGATAAATTAATTTCTTTATAAGCCACGCCTTTACGCTCTAGGAGCTGTTTTGCACGAATGCAGTAAGGACATACAGTTGTTGAATAAATCGTAACTTCAGCCATGTTAATCTCCTAAGAAGCGCTTATTTGCTTTTAACTAGAGGTAAGCCTTGAGCTTTCCAGTTGCTAATGCCGCCGTCTAAACGGTATGCATCTGCATGACCGACTTGTTGCAATGCAGAACCTGCCACTTGACCAAGGTTACATACAAAAACCAACGGGCGATCAGAAGTTTTTAACTCTTCAATGTGTTTTGTAATTTGGCTATATGGAATATTACGGCTACCGCTAATATGACCTTCGCGGAAGTCTTTCGCATCACGTAAGTCAATCAATTGAGCATTTTTAGCTTTAACTAAAATCCCTAAAGATTGAGGTGAAATTTTGCGACCATTACGCTGGCCTTCAAGAATAAAGAACAGCACGACCAATACAGCCAGCGTTCCAAATAAGAAGGGGTGATTCCCCATAAATTCGAACCAACGTTCCACAATTCACCTAACTACAATTTTAAATTGCCAAGAGTATAGCCCATAAATATGGTGATCAAAATCACCCCTTCAAGGGCATGAACAGAATAAAAATTAATTTTTTTGCTGCGCTTCCGTGATTTCATCGATCAGACGTAAATAACTGTCTAATCGGCGCGGCAAAATTTCGCCATTTTGAGCCGCCATTCTAAGCGCACATTGCTTTTCATGTTTATGCGTACAGTTACGGAACTGACAATAACCCAAATGTGACTCAATCTCAGGGAAACCTTGTTGAACTTTTTCCAGTTCTAAGTGCCATAAACCAAATTCACGGATTCCTGGTGAATCAATCAATGCAGAACCTTCACCAAACGCAATTAAGCGCGTAGAGGTGGTGGTGTGCTGACCGAGCGCGGAGTTTTCCGAAATAATATTGGTTTTTTGCGCAGCATCCGGAACAATGGCATTAATTAAAGTGCTCTTACCAACCCCAGACTGACCTACAAATGCGACAGTTTCACCAGAAAGTCGAGCAGAAAGTGTGCTTAAGTCACCATCGGATTGGGTTTGCATGACCTCATAGCCCAAGTCACGATATTCTTGTAATAGCGTTAAGATCGGATCGTTGTCTTTAAGTAAGTCTGATTTATTTAAGACCAATAAGGCTGGAATATCAGCATCTGCACAGGCCACCAAATAGCGGTCAATCAGGCCAGGTGCTGGCTCAGGAAGCGGTGCAAATACAATCACAATCAGGCTGACATTGGCTGCGACAGGTTTCACTTTGTGATAACGGTCAGGGCGTGTCAGTAAAGATTGGCGTGGATGAATCGCGGTAATAATCCCTAAACCTGTGATCGGGTCAGCTTGCCATTTGACACGGTCACCCGTCACCAATAATTCGAGATTGGTACGGGTATGGCAGCGCCAAACACTGCCTAATTCGATGGGTTTCCAATGTGGTTCAGGTTCACCAGCTTGCACAATAGGTTTTTCAGGATGTTGGTCGGGTGTAGACAGCGCTTGAACTTCAAGTTGACGACCATAATGTTGGACGACCAAGCCTTCCAAATCTGCAGAAGTATCGATTTCTTCCTGACGAGATTTATGTTGCTTCTGAATGCGACGTTGCTGCTGTTCAGTCAGTCGGCGCTTACGAATTAAAGCCATTCATATCCTAAAAAACCGTGAAAACTAGATGGCAAAAATAGCATGAAAGCAGGGTCTATTTACAGCGCAAGCCCAATAAATTTGCTACTATGTTCATTTTTACAGCCTAATAAGATTGCACATTTATGAGCAGCACACCTGATACACGCCTGATTTGGATTGACCTTGAAATGACAGGTCTAGATACAGATAACGACCAGATTATTGAAGTTGCAACAATTGTGACGGATGATAATTTAAATATTCTGGCGGAAGGGCCTGTGCTTGCGGTACATCAGTCTGACCGTGTGCTCAATGCAATGGATGAGTGGAACACTCGCCAACATGGTCAATCAGGTCTGATCGAACGTGTACGTCGTAGTAAATTGACAGCACAAGATGCTGAACAGCAAACTTTAGAATTTTTGAAAAAATGGGTAAATCCAAAATCATCACCGATGTGCGGTAACTCAATTTGCCAAGATCGTCGTTTCTTGCATCGTTTAATGCCTGAAATGGAACAATACTTCCACTACCGTAATCTCGATGTATCATCAGTGAAAGAATTAGCGAAACGCTGGCGCCCAGAAATCATGGGTGGCTTGAAGAAAAATGCCTCACATTTAGCAATGGATGATATCCGTGACTCGATTGCAGAGCTTAAATACTACCGTGAATATTTCTTTATTATGAATAAAGACTAAGGTTGTAAGATCGAAAAAGAGGCGAAAGCCTCTTTTTTTTATCCGAGATATTTTCTCTATCGTTGATAGATGTTGGCTTGATGAATCTCGAGAAAACTTGCAGGCTGAGCCAAATCAGTGAAGCCAAATTGACGATATAAACCATGTGCATCCGCCGTTGCAAGCAACATGCGTCTTAGATCTGCGGAGCCACATTTTTCAAATAAAGTACTCACAATTAATTTTGAATAGCCTTTGCCTCGATGCCCATCGGCGACATAAATATCGGCTAAATAAGCAAAAGTTGCATAATCCGTAAAAGCACGACCAAAACCGATGAGTTCATCATCGAGAAGTAAGGCCACGGCCAAAGAGTTTTCAATCGCTTTTTTCACCACATGTTTTGGAATATCTTTTGACCAATAGGTATGGCTTAAAAAGCGATGCACGGTGTCTAAATCCATTTCATTTTTGTCATCGGTAATTTTTAAATTATTTGGCAGAGGATGGATGTTCATGGCAATACACACTTGATTTTTTGATCTATGGTTATATTTTTAAAGCAGACCTCCGTTCGCTGTAAATGTTTATTTTGATGGATTTAGAGCTGATGCGAATGCCTCGCTGTTGTGCTGTCTGCTGAATTGCGTTTTATCAAAGAAAATAAGTAGCGAATTTGCTAAAATGGTGGCTGATTTAACACTGCCTCCTAACCTATGACTGAACTGCTCCAAGATGATGAATATGACCGCCGTTTTGCTGGCGTAGCCAAAATATATAGTGATGAAAGTTTTCATCATTATGAAAAAAGTCATGTCATGGTGATTGGGATTGGTGGTGTAGGCTCATGGGCGGTCGAAGCTTTAGCGCGTACTGGTATTGGTGAACTAACCTTGGTCGATATGGATGTAGTTGCTGCATCGAATATTAATCGACAATTGCCTGCCATGAGCACGACACTGGGACATGAAAAAATTGAAGTGATGGCAGAGCGCTGTCGTTCGATTAACCCACGGATTAAACTCAATTTAATTGATGATTATCTCACACCCGAAAATGTCAAAGAAATTTTGGCAGGTGCTCCTGACCTGATTTTAGATTGTATTGATGATGTGAAAGCCAAATTTGCTTTAATGCTACATTGCCGTTTTAATAAAATTCCGTTGATCGTTTCGGGTGGAGCAGGCGGTAAACTTGATCCGCTGAAAATCCGAGTCGCAGATTTATCAAGAACAGAGCAAGACCCGATGTTAGCTAAATTGCGGACACAATTACGTGGCAAAGGCATTTGTAAAAAGCCGAAAGAAAAGTTTGGGATTACCTGTGTTTATTCGATTGATAATCCATTTTCCAGTGCTGATGTTTGTCCAAGTGCAGGCTTACGTTGTGGTGGATATGGTTCAGCAGTAGTCGTGACGTCCAGCTTTGCGATGGTGGCTGTGTCAGAGGTGCTCAAAAAACTTGATGCAAAACGAGCAAAAGCATGACAGCTATCTCATTTTGAAAAAAATAAAGCACCGAATTCGGTGCTTTTTTTGTATATAGAATTAAAATCAGACACAATGTTGGAATAATTAAAATATTGATTTTTTTTGGGGCGAGTATGTGGTTTTTACTGATACTAATTTTGGGGATGGGAGCACTTGCGTTTTGGATGTGGAAAAGACCCGATCCAGTGAAACGCGATCAGGCTAAAGCGGTTGGGCATGACTTGTGGATAGACCAATTAGATGCACAGCTGAAATTTGCAGAACGTTTAATGCTTGATGCACCAACCGACTATGCGCGTGCCTATGAGTTGTATCAAAATTTGGCCAAACAGCATGAAATTCCACAGGCCTATGTCGCAATGGGGCAGATGCATTTACAAGGTTTAGGCAGAGAAGTCAGTGTGGAAAATGCGCTGGCTTTATTGGAAAAAGCCAATAGTTTAGGCAGCGATGATGCTGCATATGTGTTGGGACAAGTTGAAGAAGGTATCTATGGCGGTGTACCCAATATTGAAAAAGCGCAATACTGGTATCGACATGCGATTTCACGCGGTCATTTGGATGCGCAATATCGACTCGCCGAACTAAACCCAGAAGATCAGACACATGCCGAGCAGCAACATTTAGATTTGTTGCAAAAAAATGCGGACAATGGACATGCCAATTCACAGTATCAATTGGCACAGTTCTATTTAAAACAAGCCACGCCAAATATTGCTCTAGGATTGGAATATTTACTGAAAGCTGCTCAACAAGACCATATGGCGGCTATTCAGCAATTGCAGCAATTCTATGCACAAGGAAAGTATCTTGCGCAAAATGATGAAAAGTCATTGCAATATTTAAAGCGAGGATTGCTACTCGGGCACCAGCAGCAGTTGTATGAATATTATCAAGCAGTATTGATGGGTAAAATCGACGTCGATCAGCGTCAGCGGGTTTATCATGATCTTTTGCAGCAGGCCAAAGAGCACAAAGTTGCAGCAGCCAGCCGATTATTAGGCATTGCACATTTTCATGGTTGGTACTTGGAGAAGCAGGAAACTTTAGGTTTTCGCTTTCTGACCGAAGCTGCTCAACTTAAAGATGCTGATGCAATTAGTCTTATTGCAACACTGTATTTTGAAAAGTATTTGGTTAGTGATGATCCGCAAAAAGCATTTGAGTTATATCAAACAGCGTATCAATTCAAACCCTTATTCATTAACCAAGTCGGTTTAGCACTATGCTACCTACATGGGGTCGGTGTTGAGCGAAATATCAAGCAAGCGCAGCAACTTTTAGTTGAAGCGGCAAGACACTTAAATGATATGTCCATTACTTGTGTCGCGGATCAAAATTATCTGATTGGACGTTTTTATGCATTGCCAGAATATCCTTTACCACATCGTGATCAGTGTCTGAGTTATCTGGAAAAAGCCGCAGAACAAGGTTCGCAGGATGCTGCTTGGTATCTCTACCGTTTAGCCGTGGACAATATCTTGCCTGATCTACAGTTTGATGAAGCTCAAAGCCAGCGGGCATTGTTGAAAGCGGCAAAATTAGGTCATCCTGATGCACTCACGCAACTAGGTCTGGTTAATTTAAAAGGACAATGGGGAACACAAGATTTCCAACAAGCGTTGCAGTATTTCTCGCAAGCGGCAGCATTGGGAAATGTGACTGCCTTGTACCAGCTTGGTGAAATGTCAGAACATGGTTTAGGTGTACAGCAAGATTTAACTCAGGCACATAGTTATTATGCACAAGCGGCTCAGGGGATGAATGCTGCGGCGTTAACGCGATTGGGCTATTTATATATTCATGGCATGGGCGTAGAGCGTGATCTTAAAATTGCACAGCAATATTTGGAAAAAGCGGCCTTGCAAGGCTATGTCGAAGCACAAGAACAATTGGAGAATATTCACGCATTTTTAAATACTAATAAATCGTGATGCAAGGCAGTAAGGTGGTATGAAGAGACCTGAAGTTTAGTTTGATGGTCTCTACATTTTTTTAATGCAGAAATAAATAGAGTAAAAATAACATAAAGAATTGATGTAGAAATTTGAATTTTTACTTACATAAAACCCAAAAAAGCAGGCAGATTATGCCTAGAAAAATATGAGTTTTTTTGATTAAATACCCCGCATATTTTATAAAAATCTGATTTTAGATAATAACGATGCTGAACAATATTTATTCTGCACTTGAGAAATTGGGCATTAGTCCACAAAAACGTGCCTTGCATATTCAATTTTCCAATACCACGCTGAATGAACAAGTATTCTTGCAACGTATTGATGGGGAACATGCCTTAAGTGAAGGTTTGAATGTTCAGCTCATCTGTCTCTCAACTTCTGCCACCTTAGAACTCAAACAATTTATTGGTACACAAGTCGCAATCGATCAGGTGACCGATGCTGGGCAACTTTTTCGTATTACCGGGATCATTACTGAAGCATTTCAAGGCCAAAGTGATGGCGCATTAACGCTATATAAGTTGACCTTAGAAGATGCAACGGCATTGTGGCATAAGCGTCGTAATAGCCGCGTGTTTATGAATAAATCGGTCAAAGATGTGGTCGAGATTGTTTTTAAGGAATGGCAAAAAAAGAGCCCACTTTTTGCAGCGAGCTTAAGTTTGGACTTAAGTGGCTTAAAAAAAGAGTATGACGTTCGACCATTCATGATGCAAAGTAATGAAACTGACTATGATTTTATTACTCGCTTACTACGCAGTGAAGGCATTCATTGGTTAATTGATGAAGCGCAGCATTTTGTCTCTTCCTCTTCAGCGCCACTCCAAGCCCAAAAGCTGCGTTTAATTGATGAAAATAGTCAATATCAGCCTCTAGATCGTCGCAATATCCGTTTTCATCGCAGCAGCGCTACAGAAAAGCAAGACAGCATGACCAGTTTTATCGGTCAGCGCAGTCTGCAGCCGACGTCGGTACATGTGCAGCGGTGGCAGGCAGATGTGCTTGAACAGGACGAGGGGGGTGGTGCAGTACAAAGCAAGCACCTACATAGTCAAAATCAAGATAATGCGAGCCTAAGCTTAGAGCAAGCATGGCATGTGAGCCCTGCATGGATGCAAGATCTGAATGGTGAAGATGCTGCAACTGCCTCTAATAGTGCTCAAGTTGAACGTCTCAATCAAAATTTTAGTGATTATTATGCGGCTCAAGCCAAACAATTTATTGCTAAAAGTACCGTGCGTGATACGCAAGTTGGTTATTGGTTCAAATTGGATGAGCATCCAGAGATTGACCAGCATCGTGGTGCAGATCAAGAATTTTTGATTTTATCCAAGTCTTTTTATAACCAAAATAATTTACCCAAAGACTTAACCGATCAAGTTACACAGTTAATCCATCAAAGTCAGTGGCAAGTCAAACAAAGCGATGCGGATGAACGCCAAGCCAATACCTTGGCTTTGCAACGTCGAAATATAACGACCGTCCCTGAATTTAATCCGCTTACACATCGACCAGTAACACATCCACAGCGTGCTAAAGTTGTGGGTCCTGCTGGTGAAGAAATCCATGTTGATGAATGGGGGCGGATAAAAGTTCGTTTCCTATTTACCCGTTCAGATGATCATGGTCATGATGGCGGTGCAGGTGCGAACAATAATGACACAGACTCGGCTTGGGTTGATGTGGTGACCCCGTGGGCCGGCGAAGGTTATGGCGCACGCTTCTTACCTCGAATTGGTGAAATAGTTGTCGTTGATTTCTTTGATGGCAACATTGACCGACCTTTTGTCGTGGGTCGTATTCATGAAGCGCAGCGTAGTCCCACTAAATTTGACAATAAAGGACAATTACCCGATACCAAAAAACTTGCGGGAATTCGTTCTAAAGAAGTGGCGGGAGAGGGTTTTGGTCAATTACGCTTTGATGACACCACGGGGCAAATTAGTACCCAGCTACAAAGTAGTCATGGTGCGAGCCAACTGAACCTCGGTAAGCTCAGTCATCCAAAAGATAAAGCAGAAAGTGAAGATCGAGGCGAAGGCTTCGAACTTAGAACCGACCAATGGGGTGCAGTACGAGCAGGACAAGGTTTATTGGTTTCGACTTATAAAACAAGATGGGGCCAAAGGTGAGCATTTAGATGCAAATGAAGCCAAGAGCCAAATTGAAAGTTCCTTAAAGAACTCTAAGGCTTTAAGTGAAGTTGCTAAGAATCAGCAGACAGACCCACTGGACGTTTTGGAAGGGCTTCAAGCATTTATCGAAGTTTTAAGTCAAAAAGATGAGAAAAAGGCAGCAGAATTTAAGTCTGCTGTCATGGTGTTGGCTTCACCCAATTCGATTGCTTTAAGCAGTAATGAAGATATCCATGTATCTGCAAATGGCCGGATCAGCCAAACTGCAGGCGAGAGTATGAACATTTCCACGCAAAAATCCTTAATTGGCCATGCCGGTAAAAAAATCAGTTTATTTGCAGCACAAGAAGGATTGAGAGCATTTGCAGGGAAGGGAAAGGTTGAGATTCAGGCGCAAGGTGATGGGGCAGACCTCATTGCACGTAAAGGCATTCAGATTATTTCAACCGAAGATACGGTATATATCACCAGCCCTAAAGAGATTAATTTAACGGCGGGTGGTTCACAGATCAAAATAAATGCTTCAGGTGTGTTTCCAACTACAGGTGGAAAATTTGAGGCGAAAGCGGGGCAGCATAAGTTTATTAAAGGACATAATGCAGATGAAACAATATTAGATTTACCTTTGTTAGAAGAGTGTGAATATAAAATGGAGAATGCATCTAACTCAGGAAATTCAGGTATTAAAATAGTATGAATAATTTTAAAAGATTAGATTTTGAAAGTTTTAAAAGATATAACTATATTTTATATGAGCAAATTCATTTTAGGAATCTTTTAAGTGTTTATCAAGAAAATAAAGTTAATTACAAAATTATCGCAATAAACTTATTTAAAAAAAGAGAAAAAGCTCCAATTTTAGTTGATCTTAAGTCAATGAATGCTGATGCATTAGAAGACTTTTATAATAATATTTTTTTGAAAGAGTTTTCTACTGGCTTGAGTTTGTTTCAAAACATGGGGTTGGTAAGTAATCTAGTAAAATCAAAGTTAGAATTTGATGATTTTTCGAAAATTATTACAAGTCTATTGATGTATAACTCGGAAAATATAATAAGATTTTATGATCCTAGAGTAAATATACATTTATTAAATATAAATCAATATTCCAATTTAAATTTAGAAATGAGAATTTGGTTGAGAAAGTTTAATAGTATATTTGATGAGTGGTGTATTTGTACTTTTGGTTGTTATTTTGGATTCATAAGCCAAGAATCTAAAAATGATGAGAAAATTAATTTTTCAATACACCAAATTGATAAAATTAATCAAAAATTTAAAAAGCATGATTTTGAAAGTACACAAGAAATAGAAATATTTCTCAAAGAAAACTATAAACGATTAGTGGTGAAGGATTAGTTAATGGATAATATTTATAGTAAAGATTTAAAAGATAATCCTAATTGTGCTACATGTCAAAGAACAAGTATGTTTGTCCCTGTACGTATAGCAATAGCTATAGATGATCAAACTGTTGACAATCCTTTTGGACCACCAGATTATCTTATAAAGTCTTTACCTCAGTTACCAAATGGACTTACTTATATTTTGAGGCGTTTAAGTGAAGGATATGTTTACGCCTATTCAGATTCATGGAAGTTTGATCATTATAATGATGTTGATTTTCATGTATATCAAGTTAATGAAACAGGTTTTATTACAGCTGTCGATAAAGATGAAATAAATGAATTTAAACCATCTACATATCAATGTTTTCAAAGTGAAAAAACTACTAAGGAAATAAATATTACTAATGCATTAGGGTTGGATCTTTTTGTTAATATAGAAGAAAATAGTAAAATTAATATGATGTTTGCTAGGCATCAACTTTCACCTAAAACACTTGAAAATATAAAAAAAGAAAAAAATAATCGTGATATTAAGCCTCTTTCATAAATCAAAAAACGAACAGTCTCTTGCTGATTATTTGTACCGAAGAATTTTAAATATTCATGCATAATCTGCGGATGAAATA
>NZ_JBLIYY010000025.1:0-30117 GCF_057480965.1 Acinetobacter sp. P37
TCGTAATCGAGGAAAAAGACTGGGCTTAAGATTCAATTTAATTGCGGGAATCTATAATTTAGAGCTGAGCAAAAAATGAATTATGAAAGAAGTCTATTACTCTTGGAAAGACTTATCAGATGAAGTTATTAATAAAGCTGATGAATATTTCGAGTTTATAGATGTTAAAGATCCACGCAGTCCTACAGAATTTGAATATGTATATGACAGAGCTTTAGAATTAAAAGAATTATTTGAAAATGATGGTCATATTGTCTATCTAACAAGGGATAAAAAGGAAACGATTGATTATACAGATATACCTAGTATTTCTTCATGTAAAAATTTTAAAATAACAACTACCTCACCATTGACCTACAGGAAATTAATTTCAAATTCCGCTAAAGCAGATTATTTTATTTCATTACATTGTGATGGTATTGAGAATTTGAAAGGTAATTATGCTGTAATGTGTTATTTTGATGATAATGATAAAAAATTAGCTGAAAAAATTGCAAAAAACTATTCTCAAGTTACAGGTAAAGTTGAAAAAAGAATAGATTTAACCGTTTTGGGGAATGGTGGGAAAAATGATGCTAAATATAAAGTTTTAGTTGAATTTGGTTTTATGACAACTCCAAAAATTGCAAAAAAACTAGTAAATAATTCAAAAATTATTGTTAATGATTTATATAAGTCTTTGAGAGAGCATATTAATGAAAATTAAGCTTCTATTGTTTTTTACAAATCTAATTGTGTTAGGTAATGTTTATGCTTTGCCTGATAATTTTTATAAAAAAGAAAGTAGTAAGAGATTTGTTAAATCGATACATCATGATTATTTTTCAATTGAGAAATTTGATGGAGATTTGGTAAGAGTTTATGAAAAAAAAGACATTAAGAGTAATATGTTGATTGCTAAATATGAGGCTGTTTTTATTAATCCTATTGATGGGAATACTTCATATAATAATTTTTATCAAATTAATAAAAATTATGATTATAAAGGTGGGAAAATAGTTTCAGTTAATTATGAAATTGGGAAGATGGAAAGCTGTTTCGTTAAATGTGGAAATGAGGTCTATTATAATGAAGGTAAGATAATTAAAATAAATAAATATCCAGCCTGTTTAAGTTTATTTGATATAGATAATAGGGTGCTAAAGTTTAATGATGAATATGTCAAGAAAAATTGTATTTAAAACAATATTCTTTGAAAAAAAAGCCGACTCTCGTCGGCTTTATTTATTCAACCTTCCAGCACTTCTTCCAATAACTCTTCACTCGGTGCAAAGTAATAAGCGCCATCCATAGGAGTGACAAAGTGAAGTAAGCGGTCATGAATGCCGTCACCACTGGTGCCAAACATACGTACTAGCATGCTGTCGATAATGCTGAGGTCATGGGTATAAGCAATAAAAAACAAACCTTGGTCACCGCGGCCATCGCCATAAGGCAATGAATGACGCAAAATTGCTAGTTCTTCACCCTCACCATCTTCAACAACGGTACGTGATACATGTGAGTTTTCAGGTTGTTCGTCTTCGTTCAACTCAATCGATTCAAGTTTGGTACGCCCAATCACATGCTCTTGTGCATCAACTTTGAGCTTTTTCCACTTATCTAAATTGTGTGCATAACGCTGTGCAAAGACAAAAGAACCATCAGCAAAAATACCCGCATCTTCTGCTAATAATGCTGTTTCAGCACGGTCATCTGGAAATTGAGGGTTTTCAGTACCATCAATAAAGCCAGTTAAGTCACGGCCATCGAAATTGCGGAAGCAAACACGCTCATCTAAAACCTCCACTTTATCTTGAATGCCATCAAAGAAAGCTTGGCTTAAAGCAAAGCAAATATCTGTACGCTGTGCTGCAATGTGAATCAGTATATCTGCTGGGGCTACAGGCATGTTAAATGAACCTTGAATTGGATCAAGTTGTTTAAAGCCTGCTGGAGATTGAATATAAAGTTGTGCCCAAAGTTCAGGTCCAAAAGCTACAGCTGTTTTAATCTGTGCATTAGGATGTTGGGTAATTAGACGATCACGAGTGCTAAATAAGTCTTCAAGTTGTTCTTTTAATTCGCTAATCGTTAAATCTTTTAAACGTAAAACAATAAAACGAGCATGATCTGAGGGTAATGGCAAAATTACAGATTGAGCAGACATTCATGGCTCCTAAAAATTATAATTTCTGAGTGGCTGTGTATATTGTGCCTTAAGCAGCGCTGAGAGTGTAGCCTTCATTTGGCCTTTTAGCGTGCATTATTGTCATGAAAATAGAGTAAATGTCATATAATACAGACCCATTTCAAACTTGAGCTAATGATGTCCTATCAAATCTGGATTGCATACATGTTGGCATGTTGGGTAATTAGTGTTTCCCCAGGTGCAGGTGCAATTGCGTCTATGTCGAGTGGTTTGAATTATGGGTTTAAGCATGGGTATTGGAATGCAATCGGCCTGCAATTGGCACTTTTGGTTCAGATCGCCATTGTTGCAGCTGGGGCAGGGGTCTTATTTGCGACGACACCATGGGCTTTTCTGATCGTGAAATGGTTTGGAGTGGTCTATTTATTGTATTTGGCTTATTTACAGTGGACAGCGCCAACACAGTCAATTGAAATCCAACAAGATTTACCAAATAAATCACGTTTAAAATTAGTTTTACATGGCTTTTTGGTCAATATGAGCAACCCTAAAGCGATTGTATTTTTGTTGGCGGTTTTGCCGCAGTTTTTAGATTTATCCAAACCCCAATGGATTCAATATGTCATCATGGCTGCAACAATGATTAGCATTGATCTGATTGTCATGGCGGGGTATACCGGTCTCGCTGCAAAAGTGCTGCGGTTATTAAAATCACCTAAACAACAAAAATATTTGAATCGAACCTTTGCGGTATTATTTGCTTGTGCTGCGAGTTTATTGAGTTTGGTGCATCAATAAATCCAGTGAGATGATTCTGAACATTGTATTTGACGTGCAAAAAAAGCCATGCAACTGCATGGCTTTTTTTTTGATATGTCGCGAATTGAACAATGAACGTTGTTACTTAAGCCACTTTCTTAAATTTTTGCAGAATAAAAATCAGGGCAAAGAGCAGCGCCATGGTTAATACAATAGTCAGTCCTGTAGAGGTGTTTAAACCAGCACTTGACCATAACCCCACGGTCACACCGACTTGGGCAATGATGAAAGACCACAGCACCATTTGTTTCGGGGAATTTGCCAATAAACGAGCGGTTAATGCAGGAATCACTAACAATGCACCCATCAGCAATGAGCCGACAGCACGTAAAGCCAATACGGTAAATAATGCCAGTAATAACATAAAAATCAGACGTTGCCATTTGGCACTGACACCTTCACTGACCGCAATATCGGGGTCAATGGCAATCTGAATTTGAGATTGCCAACTTTTATACAGCACGGTCAGTGCCACAATGATCACCACTGCAAAGACAGGCAAATCTGACCAAGAAATGGTGAGTAAATCACCAAATAAATAGCTGAGTAATTCAGGTCTTAAGCTGGGCAAATATTGTATGAAGAGTAAGCCAGAGCACAGGAGTGTTGCTGAACATAGCGCGAGCAAGGCGTCATTGGGCAAGCGAGGGTCGTGTAACACCCATAAGATTGCAACCAATAAGAGCGCAATCAATGTAACGCCTGTCCAAAGCGGTAGACTCATTGCACCGGCAATGGCGACACCGAGTAAAGTGCCATGTGCCATGGTATCCGCAAAAAAAGACATGCGACGCCATAGCATCAAACAGCCGAGGGGTGCAGTCAGGAACACCAGCAAAGTGCCCATGATCCATGCTGGCAAAAGGAGTTGTAGCCATTCCATCATGGATTATGCTTCCGGTTCAGGGTGAATATGGGGACGAGAGTCGTGCTGGCAAGGCGTTGCACTATCGCCATGCGCACAGTGATCATGATGGTGTTGATAGAACACACGATTTGTTCCAAAGATCGCTTGATATTCAGGATGTTGCTGCACATTTTCAGGCAAGCCACTGCAACAAATATGTTTGTTCAGGCAAACCACACGATGTGTTCCTTGCATGACCCACTGTAAGTCATGAGAAACCATCAAAACTGCACAGCCATATTTTTCTGGCAAGCTACGCACGTAGTCATACAGTTCCGCTTCAGACTGAATATCTAGACCTTGCATAGGTTCATCCAGAACCAATACATTCGGTTGACGCAATAAAGCCCGTGCAATCAATACACGTTGACGTTCGCCGCCCGATAATTGCTGAACTTTAGATTGTTGTAACTTGGCAATGCCAGTATCACGAATAATTTCTTGCTTAATGCTGGCATCACATTTTTCTAGTGCCAATAAATCACACACACGTAGCGGTAAGCTGTGTGATGGATTAAATTTTTGTGGCACATATGAAAATTTTAATTTTTGTGTGCTGATCACTTTGCCAGATACAGGTTTTACAATACCCAACAACACTTTGATGAGCGTGGATTTGCCTGCACCATTGGGACCAATCAAGGTGACAATTTCTTTTTCGTGTAAGGCGAAATCTACATTCTTTAAAATGTCACGTTCATCGATTCGGACATGAACATGCTCTAAAGCCACAATGGGCTTCATATTTAGTGTTTGCTGCGGCACTGCTGACAGATCCCTGAAATTTCAATAATACTGTGATGTGCAGTAAAACCATCGGATGCAGACAATTCATCAAGTTGCGCCATCAAGCCTTGAGCAGATGCTTCTTTGACTATTTTACAATCGGTGCAAATCAGAAATGCAGCTTGATGTCCTTCGCGCGGATGACAACATGGGATGTAAGCATTAATCGACGTTAGACGATGAATCAAACCTTTTTCAAGCAGAAAATCCAGCGTACGGTACACTGTCGGTGGAGCTGCAGGTCGGTCAGACTCGCTTTTGATTTTAGCCAAAAGGTCATAAGCGCCCATTGGCCCCGTTGCGTTTAAGATCAGTTCCAATACTTCTTTACGCAAGGGCGTAAGTCGAGCACCCGTCGCACTACAGAGACTCTCAGCTTCAGCAAGGCGCTGTTCGACATTATGATGATCGTGTACACCATGCAAAGCATTATGATGTTCGTGTGAACATGCGCTCATAGCCAACCTCGAGTACGAAACTGTATAAAGAAAAAGACTTTAAATCTTAACATGAAGCGTAAGGACTTACGAACAGACGTAGGTTTTTTTACGATTTTGTTATATTATAACACTATTCATTTTATGGTGCTCTCTCCCCATGTCCCGTGTATTTCTTTTTTGTAGTTTGGCTTTATTCAGTGTGATGAGCTGGGCGCAAGGTCTCGTTGTTTCTACACAACCGATTTATTTAATCGCGAAGGATGTACTTAAGGGCGTAGAGCAGCCCAAACTACTGCTTGACCATCAATCTGGACATGATGTGAGCTTGACGCCTGCACACCGTAAAACCGTGCAAGATGCCAACTTGGTTTTATGGTTAGGCCATGCACACGAAGCACCTTTAGCAAAAATGTTGGATGAAAGTGGCAAAAGTATCGCTATTTTAGACTCAGGCATTATCAGTGCGTTGCCTTTGCGGGATGTTCGTGGCAATGCATTAAAAGGCACAATCGATACCCATGTCTGGCTTGAACCAAACAATGCGGTTCGAATCGGCTTTTTTATTGCTGCTTTACGTTCACAACAGTTTCCAGAACATCGTGAAAAATATTGGGCTAATGCGCGTGCATTTGCGCAGAAACTCTTGATCACAGCCCAAAAAACAGATGTGTCGAGCCGTGCTCAGCCTTACTGGTCTTACCACGATGCCTATCAATATCTTGAGCGCTCACTGAATTTGAAATTTACCGGTGCGTTGACCGATGATCCACATGTCGCACCGACATTGGCACAAATCAAATACCTGAAAGACCATCGCGTGCAGCCAAAAATATGCTTACTTGCAGAAGCACATGCCAGCCAAAATCAGTATCAAAAGCTCGGTGGCATTGTCTTTCAACCGGTGGACGAAACCATGAGTGGGGCAGGGGATTTTGTAACAGCATGGAAGATGATGGCTGATAAAACCCTTAAGTGCACACTAAATGCGCGAAAGTAATGTAAAAAACAAACAACTATTGATTAGTTTGAAAGCAGTTTACCAATTTAAAAAAACACGACTAAGGTCGGGAAAAGATTGCAAGTTAAGGGGTGTAACTCTATAATGCCTGCGATTAAAAATAATCATCAGTTAAACTTGTCAAGCAGAATTGCTGTGAGTGAACAAAAATGAGTCGAACTAGTCGCATGATTGATCGACGATTAGCGAAAGCTTTAGTCATCTTACAAGCAGTAATGATTCCTGTTTCAGCCCTGATTGGTTGGGTCCTTAAAGACACAATCACAGCATATAGTGCAGCTTTGGGTGCGTTGGTATGCTGGCTAGCAAGTAGCTACTTTTCATGGCAGTCGTTTCGTGCGGCTGGTGCCCGTGCCTCTAAACAGGTGCTGTCAAACATGTATCGTGGCTTAATGGGCAAGTTTGCAATCGTGATTGTTGGATTCATTTTGATTTTGATCAATGTCAAACCGTTGTCAGCGGTGGCATTGTTTTGTGGTTTTATGCTCGTACAAAGTATGTCGTGGGTCGCTCCTTTTTGGGCAACACGCTTAAAAAAACGAGTATAAGCACAACAGAAAATTGAAAAGTTTTTTGGAGAGTAACGAGATATCAGGCAGCACGCGATATTCGTTTTCTCTATTAGTTTTGACATTGACCAGGTGTGATTTATGGCTGCTGAAGAACATGCCCTTACTTCGACCGAGTACATTCAGCATCACTTGACTAACATGACCTATGGCAAAATGCCAGATGGTACTTGGAAGTTAGCTGAGACTGCTAAAGAAGCTCAAGAGATGGGGTTCACTGCTATTCACTTGGATTCAATGGGTTGGTCTATCGGCCTTGGTATTGTTTTCTGTTTGTTGTTCTGGGTTGTAGCGAAAGCTGCAAACTCTGGTGTTCCGACCAAGTTCCAGTCTGCAATCGAAATGATTATCGAGTTCGTTGACTCAAGTGTCCGTGACACTTTCCATGGCAAATCGCGCTTAATCGCGCCGTTAGCGTTGACCATCTTCGTGTGGATTTTCCTCATGAACTTGATGGACTTGATCCCTGTTGACTGGATTCCTTATACAGCTCAATTGATCGGTGCTAACGTGTTTGGTATGGATCCTCACCACGTTTACTTCAAAATCGTTCCATCTACTGATCCTAACATTACCCTTGGTATGGCATTGTCAGTATTTGCGTTAACTATTTTCTATAGTATCCGTGAGAAAGGTCTTGTCGGATTCGGTGCAGAATTTGCACTTAACCCATTTAACCCAAGTAACCCAGTTTTAAAAGCATTACTTATTCCAGTAAACATTATTCTTGAATTAGTAACTTTTATTGCACGTCCAATCTCATTGGCTCTACGACTGTTCGGTAACATGTATGCGGGTGAGTTGATCTTCATCTTGATCGCATTATTGCCGTTCTGGATCCAGTGGGCGTTGTCTGTGCCTTGGGCGATCTTCCATATTCTTGTTATTACGTTACAAGCATTCATTTTCATGATGTTGACTATCGTATATATGAGTATGGCTAGCGAAAAGCATTAATGGTATTGCTCAACTGTCAAAGGGTGGTTGGGCACACAATTTTTTAACTTAATTTGGTATAAACCTAACCTCTGAGGAATTATCATGGAACTCACTTTAGGTCTAGTTGCAATTGCATCTGCTATCTTGATCGCTTTTGGTGCTTTAGGTACTGCGATTGGTTTTGGTCTTCTAGGCGGCCGTTTCTTAGAAGCTGTTGCTCGTCAACCAGAATTGGCTCCACAACTTCAAACTCGTATGTTCTTAATCGCGGGTCTTCTTGATGCTGTGCCTATGATCGGTGTTGGTATTGGCTTGTTCTTCATCTTCGCTAATCCATTTGTAGGTTAATCAGCTTAATTCCTAAATTAAACTATTGAGGAATAGCAATGAATATCAACCTCACATTGATTGGCCAAGCGATTGCTTTTGCGATTTTTGTCGCATTCTGCATGAAATTTGTTTGGCCACCACTAATCAATGCGATTAGTGAGCGTCAGCGTAAAATCGCTGATGGCTTAAACGCTGCTGAAAAAGCGAAAGCTGACCTTGCGGATGCGCAAGCACAAGTGAAAGCTGAATTAGATGCGGCTAAAGCACAAGCGGCTCAATTGATCGAACAAGCGAACCGTCGTGGTGCGCAATTGGTAGAAGAAGCGCGTACTCAAGCTGCGGCTGAAGGTGAGCGTATTCGTCAACAAGCTAAAGAAGCTGTTGATACTGAAATCAATGCTGCTCGCGAAGAATTACGTCAACAAGTTGCTGCTCTTGCAGTTACTGGCGCAGAAAAAATTCTGAACCAGCAAGTTGACGCAGAAGCTCACAATGCCATGCTGACTCAGCTGGCTGCTAAACTTTAAGAGAGGCGGATTATGGCTGAACTCTTGACGTTGGCACGCCCATACGCTAAAGCAGCATTTGCTTACGCTTCTGAGCAAAATGCAACTGACGCTTGGTCAAATGCATTAAACTTGCTCAGTGCTGCGGTGCAAGACGAAGCATTTTCAGCTTATCTAAATCGCCCTGAGCTTACTCCTGCTGAGCAGGTAAGTGTTTTCGCAAAAGTTTTAGGTGAAGACCAGACTGCAGCAGTGTCAAACTTTTTGACATTGCTTGCTGATAATGACCGTCTGGCACTTCTTCCTGAAATTTCAGAAGAATACGAACAGCTCAAATCACAGAATAACAATACTGTGGATGTAGTGATTGAATCTGCATTCCCATTGACTTCTGTACAAGAACAATTACTTGCGCATGCATTAGAGAAAAAATTCGAAGCTGCCGTAAATGTTTCAGTAGAAGTTAACCCAGCGTTAATCGCGGGTGTAGTTATTCGTGCAGGCGACCAAGTGATAGATGATTCTGCGCTTAACAAGCTTGAAAAAATGCGGACTCGTCTTCTTGCTTAACAGCTTGAAGACTGAACTTTAAAAAGATTGAGGTATAGCGCAATGCAACAACTGAATCCATCCGAGATCAGTGCGCTCATTAAACAGCGTATCGGCGATCTGGACACCAGCGCGACCGCTAAGAACGAAGGGACCATTGTTATGGTTTCCGACGGTATTGTGCGCATTCACGGCCTTGCTGATGCAATGTACGGTGAAATGATCGAATTCGACGGCGGCTTATTTGGTATGGCACTGAACCTAGAACAGGATTCAGTGGGTGCCGTTGTCTTAGGTAACTACTTAAGCCTTCAAGAAGGTCAAAAAGCTCGTTGCACAGGTCGTGTATTAGAAGTTCCGGTTGGTCCAGAACTTTTAGGCCGTGTAGTAGATGCTTTGGGTAACCCAATTGATGGTAAAGGCCCTATTGACGCAAAACTTACTGATGCTGTTGAAAAAGTAGCACCAGGCGTAATTTGGCGTCAATCAGTGGATCAACCTGTACAAACTGGTTATAAATCAGTAGATACAATGATCCCTGTTGGTCGTGGTCAACGTGAGTTGATCATCGGTGACCGTCAAACTGGTAAAACAGCTATGGCGATCGATGCGATCATCGCTCAGAAAAACTCTGGCATTAAATGTATATACGTAGCAATTGGTCAAAAACAATCGACTATCGCTAACGTTGTGCGCAAGCTAGAAGAAACTGGCGCTATGGCGTACACAACTGTTGTAGCAGCTGCTGCAGCTGATCCTGCAGCGATGCAGTATCTTGCTCCGTATGCTGGTTGTACAATGGGTGAGTACTTCCGTGACCGCGGTGAAGACGCGCTTATCATTTATGATGACTTGTCTAAACAAGCTGTTGCTTACCGTCAAATTTCATTGCTTCTACGTCGTCCACCAGGTCGTGAAGCATATCCTGGTGACGTATTCTATCTACACTCACGTTTACTTGAACGTGCTTCACGTGTATCTGCTGACTACGTTGAGAAATTCACTAACGGTGAAGTTAAAGGCCAAACTGGTTCATTAACTGCATTACCGATTATTGAAACTCAAGCCGGTGACGTATCTGCATTCGTACCTACAAACGTAATTTCGATTACTGACGGTCAGATCTTCTTAGAAACATCATTATTCAACGCAGGTATTCGTCCTGCTGTGAACGCGGGTATCTCTGTATCACGTGTTGGTGGTTCTGCTCAGACTAAGATCATCAAAAAATTGTCAGGTGGTATCCGTACCGCTCTTGCGCAATACCGTGAATTAGCTGCGTTTGCTCAGTTCGCTTCTGACCTTGACGAAGCAACTCGTAAACAGCTTGAACATGGTCAACGTGTAACTGAGCTTATGAAGCAAAAACAATATGCTCCATACTCAATTGCTGACCAAGCTGTTTCAATTTATGCATCTAACGAAGGCTATATGGCTGACGTAGAAGTGAAGAAAATCGTTGCATTTGATGCTGCGTTGATCTCTTACTTCCGTTCAGAACATGCTGCGTTAATGCAAAAAATTGACGAGACTGGTGCTTACGATAAAGAAATCGAAGCAGCAATCAAAGCAGGTATTGAAAGCTTTAAAGCGACTCAAACTTACTAAGATTCAACGATGTTGAATCTGGTTCTGGTTTGGTTCACGGATCAACCTTCGAAAGCTCGAAAGGGCTTTCGAATACTAGGTTAAGCGTATGGCAAATTTAAAAGAAATTCGCGCCAAAGTAGCTAGTATCAAAAGCACGCAGAAAATTACTCGCGCGATGCAGATGGTAGCAGCTTCTAAGATGCGTCGTGCGCAAGAGCGCATGGCTCAAGGCCGTCCGTATGCCGAAAATATGCACCGTGTAATTGCTCATTTGGTACAAGCGAACCCTGAATACAAACACCGTTATATGGTTGAACGTCCTGTAAAGCGCGTTGGCTATATCATTGTTTCTTCAGATCGCGGCCTTGCTGGTGGTTTGAACATTAACTTGTTCAAAAAAGTGGTCAAACACGTACAACAGCAACAAGAGCAGTCAATTGAAGTTCAATTTGCTTTAATTGGTCAAAAAGCGGTTTCGTTTTTTAAAAACTACGGCGGTAAAGTTCTTGGTGCAACTACAAACGTAGGTGATGCTCCGAGTCTTGAACAGTTAACTGGTTCTGTACAGGTGATGTTAGACGCGTTTGATAAAGGCGAGTTAGATCGTATTTATCTAGTGTCAAACGGCTTTGTCAACGCCATGACTCAAAACCAAAAAATCGAACAGCTTGTTCCTTTAGCAGCTGCTGAGGAAAGCGAAGGCCTAAATCGTCAATACGGTTGGGACTATATCTATGAACCAGAAGCTGAAGAGCTTCTAAATGGTTTATTGGTTCGTTACATTGAGTCTATGGTTTATCAAGGTGTGATTGAAAACATCGCATGTGAACAGTCTGCTCGTATGGTTGCAATGAAAGCTGCAACGGATAACGCGGGTGAATTGATCAAGAGCCTACAACTTATTTATAACAAGCTGCGTCAAGCCGCGATTACTCAGGAAATCTCTGAGATCGTTGGTGGTGCCGCTGCCGTTTAACATTATTAGTTTGAATTGAGGAGACAGCAATGAGTAGCGGTCGTATCATTCAGATCATCGGCGCGGTTATCGACGTCGAGTTTGAACGTAACAGCGTTCCTAAGATCTATGACGCTCTCCATGTTGATGGTACTGAAACTACATTAGAAGTTCAGCAGCAACTTGGTGATGGCGTAGTTCGTACTATTGCAATGGGTTCTACTGAAGGCCTTAAGCGTGGTCTTACTGTAACTAACACTGGCGCGCCTATCTCTGTACCTGTAGGTACTGCATGTTTAGGTCGTATCATGGACGTTCTTGGTCGCCCTATCGACGAAGCTGGTCCTGTTGGTACTGAAGCTCGTTTACCAATTCACCGTCAAGCGCCTTCTTATGCAGAACAAGCGGCTTCTACTGACCTTTTAGAAACTGGTATTAAAGTCATTGACTTACTTTGCCCGTTCGCTAAAGGTGGTAAAGTTGGTCTGTTCGGTGGTGCCGGTGTTGGTAAAACTGTAAACATGATGGAGTTGATCAACAACATCGCGAAAGCTCACTCAGGTTTATCTGTGTTTGCTGGTGTTGGTGAACGTACTCGTGAAGGTAATGACTTCTATCACGAAATGAAAGACTCAAACGTTCTAGACAAAGTAGCGATGGTTTACGGTCAGATGAACGAGCCACCGGGTAACCGTTTACGCGTAGCGTTGACTGGTTTGACTATGGCTGAGTACTTCCGTGACGAAAAAGACGAAAACGGTAAAGGCCGTGACGTTCTATTGTTCGTTGACAACATCTATCGTTATACACTAGCGGGTACTGAAGTATCAGCACTTCTAGGTCGTATGCCATCTGCAGTAGGTTACCAACCGACTCTTGCAGAAGAGATGGGTGTTCTTCAAGAACGTATTACGTCTACTAAGTCTGGTTCTATTACGTCAATCCAAGCGGTATACGTACCTGCCGATGACTTAACAGATCCATCGCCTGCGACTACCTTCGCTCACTTGGACGCGACTGTTGTATTGAGCCGTGACATCGCATCTTCTGGTATTTACCCAGCGATCGATCCACTTGACTCTACTTCACGTCAGTTAGATCCACTTGTAGTGGGTACTGAGCATTACGAAATCGCTCGTTCAGTTCAAAACGTTCTTCAACGTTACAAAGAATTGAAAGACATTATCGCAATTCTTGGTATGGACGAATTGGCAGAAGAAGACAAACTTACTGTATACCGTGCACGTAAGATCCAACGTTTCTTCTCTCAACCGTTCCACGTAGCTGAAGTGTTTACTGGTGCTCCTGGTAAACTTGTACCGCTTAAAGAAACAATTCGTGGCTTTAAAGGTCTTCTAGCTGGTGAATACGACCACATTCCAGAACAAGCGTTCTACATGGTTGGTGGTATTGACGAAGTTATTGCTAAAGCTGAGAAACTTTAATTAGTTCCCTAATTTAGGAGATTCTCATGGCGACTATGCAATGTGACGTTGTAAGTGTTAAAGAGTCTTTGTACTCTGGCGCTGTAACTATGCTAATTGCTAAAGGTGCTGGTGGTGAGTTAGGTATTATGCCTGGCCATGCGCCACTAGTAACTTTGCTCAAGCCGGGCGCAATCCGCGTTCTGCTTGAAAATGGTACAGAAGAATTAATCTATGTATCAGGTGGTGTACTTGAAGTTCAACCGCACGTTGTTACTGTACTTGCAGATACTGCAGTACGTGCTGACAACCTTGATGAAGCAGCAATTATTGAAGCTCGTAAACAAGCTGAACAATTGTTAGCAAATCAAAAGAGCGACTTGGACTCAGCTGCTGCTTTGGCTGCTCTTGCAGAAACTGCTGCTCAGTTGGAAACCATCCGCAAAATCAAAAACCGCGCTCAATAAGACGCAGTTTGAGATTGAAAGAGCCACCCGAAAGGGTGGTTTTTTTATGCCTGAATAATAAATAAATTTGACTATTTGATTAATTTTTAATTTTCATATGCTTAAAATATGTCAATGGAATTAATGATGTCTAATAAAATCTTTTTTACATTATTATTATCTTTGGGATTTGTTGGGTGTGCGTCCGTACCTAAAGCAGATCAAAATGCTTCAGCACTAGTCGAATAATTTAATTTCCCCACAAGAAGTCAATGCAGGTATTTACGTATATCGCTCAGCTTCTGTGAAAGGCCCTGCCTTAAAGAAAGATGTATGGGTAGATGGGGAATGTTTAGGTGAAACCTCTCGTGGAGTATTTTTTTATAAAGAAGTAGTTGGTAATCACAAACATACAATTTCGACTGAATCAGAATTTTCACCTAACCATTTGGATATTGAAACTGCGGCAGGTAAACAATATTTTGTTCAGCAATTTATTAAAATGGGCGCATTTGTAGGTGGGGCAAATTTAAAACTGGTTGATGAGCAAACAGGAAAAAAGGCCATTAGCGAATATGCATTTGCACAAGCGGTAATTGCAGCAAAGCCACCATCGCATTGAAATAAAGGTTCATATGTAGATAAGAAGCTACTCGAAAGGGTAGTTTTTTATCCCTAAATTAGTTGAAATTGATCAATCTAAAGTTGAATATATTTTATTCAATACAATCTTTATGGTGATAAAATTCAATCAGCTAGCATTGCACCATGAACCTTATCGCCTATGAGCCGCATTTTTGGGAACTTTATCAAGACTTTGATCAATATTATTTGAGCATTGCGGTTGATCTCAGTTCAGTAGTGTCATGTTGGGATGTTGAACTCACCCATGAAGAAGTCCAGCAATATGAACACCGTGGGCGTGTGAGTATTCAAGAGTTGGCTAAATCGATGGTTGCTGCTGCCTATAAAGGTGATTTTGCTTCATTAGAAAGTCGTTTAGTGAAACCATATGAACGTCAGGCCATGCAATCAGCTTTTAAAAAATGGCAAGATAGCCAAAAAGCAGGTTAATGCTCGTTATTCATACATGGGTGAAATTGAAAATTCGCCGTGACTGATAATTTTAATTTTAAAAATTTGATCAAAGCCTTCATCCCGTGACGGAACTTGAAGCTTTCGATAGGTCGCATGCACGCCAACTTCTGGAATATGAGCTTTGCCTTCACGTAAACTGTTGCGCTTTAAGGTACTGTCCAAATCGGTTTCAAAATAATAAGCAATGACTTCAAACCCTGCATCAACTGCGCGTTGGATATAGCGAGCACGAGCTTCCTGATCTGGGTTGGTATTGTCAATCACCATTTTGGTTTTGGATGCCAAACCTGCTTCAAAGATCATATTTTCCCGATGTCGGGTTTTCAACATATCCAAATTAATACGTAAATGGCTATGATATAAATTCAACATGTAAAAGGTGGATTTGCCAGAGGCTTGAACGCCTGTAAAAATAATCAGCTGCATAGCATTTGCAATGAAAGCACGGAATGAATAGTAGAGTATTAAATCAGCAACGTAGTTTTGCTACAATCTCTACAAAATAAATAAGAACAAGTTGCAAAGGTCTGTATGCACAAATTTTTCAACAGTTTATCGCTGTGTCTTTGTTGTAGTTTGCTCGTTGCATGTCAAAGCCAATACGTCACGACACCCAATCTTCCCACTGAAGCTGCACTTGTCGCTGAATCGGTTGATAATGGCATCAGTACGGAGCTTAAAATCCCATATATGACCGCCTTTCGAAATCTGCGACAAGCCTATAATCACTGTGTTGCGTTTACCGCGAACAATCGATACGTCTATACCGATAATCGTTTAGAAGAGCATTTGGAGCAGGGGACATTGATGGCACGAACTGAGCATGGGGCGTATTTGCATAAAATGTTGGTCGAAAGTTTAGATCCACAGACGACACGTATTACCTTATTTTTACCGAAGCAATATACCTTTGCCCAAGCACGTTTTAAACAAGATGTTCAGCGCGCACTTGGACAAGATAAAAACTGTAATACCTTTGAATTTGCTCAATCCAACTAATTGAACTTTAAGACGCTTGTGAGCTTTCCTGCTCTGGGTGCTCTACACGTTTACCGCCTTCATAACTGGCAAATCGAGCCTGATCACGTTTGAAGACCGGTGCAGGTGTTGGCCAAGGCCAATCTCCAAAATGGGTTTCACGATAGCGTTTAAAAGCCGCATCGAGTTCTTCCGTGGTATTGAGCACAAATGGACCGCGCATCGCCACGGGTTCATTAATCGGTTCACCTTCTAACCACAGAATCCGTGCTTCTAATCCACCTGCTTTGAGATGGACGTCGGCATCTGATTGGAGTTCAACCAAATGCTTCATCTGAATGGTTTGACCTTCTATTTCTAATGTATTGCCTTGATAGAAATAAGCAAAACGGTTGGAGCTACTTGTTGTTGCGGGAATCACCAACTCTGCACCTGCTTGCATGGTGATTAAATAAATGTTGACCTTATTTTCTGCGGCAGCCGCCCATGAGTGTGGCGGTCGGGAAATAGCATCAGTGGATTTGAACTGCCCTGAAATCACGCGAATATCCGATTTTTTTCCTTCATTATCCGTTTCAAAGACGTGAGGAATCTCTTCACGCCAAAACATTTTATAGTCAGCATCATGGGTTTTCTGTTCAGCTGATGAATTAAACCAAATTTGGAAAAGTTCAAAAGGATTGGCTTTATCTTCATGCAGTAGGGGGAACATTTCACAGTGTTCAACGCCATTGCCTGTAGACAGCCATTGCACATCACCCGCAGCATAGCGTCCGCCATTGCCTAATGAGTCAAAGTGATCGACATAGCCTTGTTCAACCAAGGTAATGGTTTCAAAGCCAGTGTGTGGATGCTCTGGGAAACCTGGAACCACATCGCCATAGTACATATTGAATTCATCATTCTCTGCGGCTGTTTTTGGCCCCATGTCTGCATTTGCAGCAGGAAAATGATCGATATGATGAGCAGTAAATAAGAAAGGATCTTTTAAATCTAAACGAAAGGTAATGGGTGTAATGTTATAAATCACAGCGTTTGACATAACTGTTCCATCATTGGCTTTATTATTTAGCATTAATCTAAAAGGAAAAACAGTCGTGTTCTATAGCGGAACTGTAAGAAAAAAGCGTTAGCTCAAGGTCTAACGCTTTTTTGATTTACAACAGGTGGAATGCAATGGAAATACTAAATTTCGCTACTTATTCAGTTTTAGTGGTTGCATTAGATGAGCTTTTAGCTGCTTGGTCTTGGATCAACATACCTGCCAATTTCAGCATTTCCGCTTGAATATTTCCCATTTGATTTTGGATTTTCTGAAAATCAACTTTGCTTAAATCGACTTGTCCATTGAGAAAAGGTGAGGCCAACACTTGCTGATTCGCTGCCTGTAGATTGCTGCGAATATCATTAATTTCAGTGCTTTTTAGATTTAAATCATTCAAAGCTTGATTGAAACCTTTGAGCTGCTGTTGCAGCTGGGTTGCCGCTTTTTGCAATTGGAGATGATCTTGGTTGCTGATTGCGGCTTCTAAATCGACCTGCGTTTGTTTGAGTTGTTCAACATAATTGCCGGCTTTAAGTTGCATATCCGCAACATCGCGAACGATATAAAACATATGGCCACTTTTTAATTGGCTTTGATCGGTCGCCTGACTTTGTGTTGCGGATTGATCTTCGTTTGTTGATGTTGTTGCAGAGCGATCATTTTCTGCTGCGATTTCTTGTTCCTGTTGCGGTGCTGTGGCAGGTTCACAGCCAATCAACACCAAAACACCACTAAAAATGGCAAAAGGGAGAAGGGCATTCTGCACAAGCTTTTTCATTCAATCATCACTATGTGTTAAGTCTATGCTTTGAATATAGGGGCAGAATGTGGATTAAAAATAGATTGTTGCAAAGCAATAACAAAATAATCGCTTGAACAAAAAAAAGAGGGCATTTGCCCTCTTTTGATGTTTTGGTGGGTTTAACCCGCAATGATTTTGATCATGGCGTGACTGATGGCATTCATTAAAATGTAGTCGCCATTCACTTTAATCCATTGTTGGTTTTTGCCTGGTTTAGATAATTTTTTGTATTTGGTGTGGTCACCTTTGTAGCGATGACCACGGTATTCAGAAGGTACTTTTTGTCCAGAACGCCAATCATGTGAAGGATTTACGGCTTTTTTCTTGTTCTGGCTTTGGTTTTTACCCGTGTGTATTGTTTAGTGTGCTGTTGGGTTTTCGTCTTTTGAGTTTTTTGCCGTGCAGCCATTGCTGGAGCAGCAACAAGTGCTGTCAAAAAATAGATAAAACGATAGCTTTCATTAATGTATTCATAAGTTCACCTGTTTACTGCTGGATGTGAATTGATAAGACTCATCATAATGAGTATTTACAGGGAAGCTTTGAACAATGTGTATGTGAAATATTAAAGCAATGGATAAAATGTGTAAATTATCATTATATGATAATTTAAAATGATCAATCTCAGTTAAAATCACAACAATCTTAACTGAGAGACTGAAAAATTGTCGAATTATTTGGCTAACTCAGCGTTAATGGCATCGACAATACGAGCATCATCTGCCTTGATATCAGGCGCAAATCGAGCCACAACTTCGCCTTGTTTATTCACGAGGAATTTTTCAAAGTTCCAGAGCACTTCAGGCTTTGGATTTGGTGTTAAACCGTATTCAACTAAATCATCCCACCATGGGCCTTCACCAATGCGTTCAGGAATGGCTTGGGTTAAGGTTTGATAAAGTGGGTGTTTATCCGCGCCTGCCACAGAAATTTTTGCAAAAAGTGGGAAATCAACCTTGTAGTTGATCGAGCAAAATTCTTGAATTTCAGCTTCAGAACCAGGTTCTTGTTCTAAAAAGTTATTGGCAGGAAAACCTAAGACTTCAAAACCTTGTGATTTCTTCTCTGTATAAAGTTTTTCTAGGCCTTCATATTGCGGTGTTAGCCCACATTTAGAGGCTACATTGACCAATAATAAAACCTTGCCTTGGTATTGATTGAGTGTGGTGTCATCACCTTGGATGGTTTTTACTGGGATATCGTAAACTGAAGCTGACATATTCGTTCCTAATTAAAGTTGTGCCTTTCATCCTTGTTTTAAAGGGAAATCTGGTGAACAGCAAGCTTTTATCGATAGGCTTTTCGCATAATTTTTGTAGTAGTTTGCAGAATTCGAGCTGATGCTTGGTTTATTGCTTTGTATTTAACTTGAGGCACGATGTTGGTTCGGGGTTTTTCCTGTATAGCGTTTAAAAAACTCAATAAAGCTTGAACTGTGTTGATAGCCCAATTCATAGCTGAGAGCTTTAATAGACTGACCAGCACGGAGTTGTTGAATGGCATAAATAATTTTTGCACGGTTTCGCCATTCAGAAAGGCTCATTTGCAGTTCGTTCTGACTCAGCCGCAATAACTGACGCTCACTCAAACCGACATTGGATAAGCATCGTTGTAGGCTCAAACTAAAATGATCTACATCTGCAAGCTGCGCCAAGATCGGCTTTAACACAGCATCATGGCTTTGCGGTAAATAATGTTGATGTTTGGGCGCAGTTTTTAACTGGTCGAATAAGACCTGTAGCAGGTGTCGATAGGGTGGTGTGGTATGTTGCTCTGTAGGAAAGGCCAAAATTTCTTGCACCAATAAACGAAAGAAAGGCTGGATGCTAAATACTTCAGTCTGCTTGGGGAAATTTATGCAGAGATCAGGTGCTAGTCGGATTGCCACATAATGAATGGGTTGCTCATCAATCGCGACTGAGCAATGTTCTGTCTGTGGGGGAATCCACACCCCATAACTGGCAGGTGAGAGATGATGTTGCCCTTGTATTTCATATTCGAAAATACCATCGAGACAAAAATTAAAATCACCCCAAAGACAACTATGCGGATAGACAGCATCTAATGTGGTGTAGTGCGCTTCAAAAAGCTCGATTTGTTGTTCAATCGGTGCTGATGTCATATATGCCTAGGTGTCGATGTCTGAACTACAATATAAATGTCTGAAATCATGTATTTCAATTAAAACAGACATCACTCAAAATACCTAGACCAATCTTTGCACAATATATTGAGGAGTCAGACATGTTGCTTCAAGCGCGGTGGGCGAAATTTGCAATTTGTTTGCCTCTGATCGCGGTATTTATATGGTCGTTGAATATTACCGTCACCCGCTATGTGACTGATTATATTTCACCAGTTAGTATTAGTTTTTATCGATGGTTTATTACATTTTTGATTTTAACCCCCTTTATGCTGAAAACCGTTTGGCAGCAAAGACAGCTGATCAAGCAGCATTGGCAGCAATTGGCTGTGCTGAGTGCTTTTGGCATGGTGTTATATCAAGGTTTGGGCTATACCGCTGCGCATTATACGACGGCGACCAATATGGGCATCATCAATGCCTTTATCCCTGTTTTTACGATTGCCGTTGCATTTTTCATACTGAAAGATGTGCCTAATCGCTATGCCATCTTGGGCTGTGCGATTTCATTTACGGGGCTATTGTTTGTCATCGCGCAAGGAGATTTCAGTCAATTACTGAATATGGGCGGACATTTCGGCGATATCCTCATGATCTTCGCAGTGTTCTTTTATGCCTTTTATGGGGTGTTTTTAAAAAAATGGCAATTGAAACTTCCGCTACTGTTGAGCTTATATGTACAAATTTTCTTTGCCGTTTTATATCACTTGCCATTCGTGTTGTATTTAGGCATTGACGCGATTAATCCTGCGAATGCGCCAAGTGTATTTTATGCGGCAATTTTTCCATCATTGATTGCACCGTTGGTATGGATGTTGGCTGTGCAACATCTCGGGCCGAATCGCACCAGTATTTTTATGAATTTGATGCCGGTATTTACCGCGATTATTGCCTATTTCTGGTTGGCTGAGCAGTGGATGTTTTATCATAGCGTCGGCACAGTGATGGCGATTACTGGGGTGATCTTGGCACAGCGTAAGTAAATCTAGTAAAAAAGTTGAAAATTTACGAGAAGTATTGATTAAAAAACAAGCAAACAAACTTATTTTTTTATAGAGCAAATCTTTTGAAATTGGATTTTTGAGTGTAAAACTGAATTAAAAAAACAAATGCTCGTCTTAAAAATCAATCAAAAATAGATACATATTTTGACTAAGTAGTTATAAAATCACAAATAAAGTGCTTATCAGTAGTTTTATTTATATAAAAAATCTATTTGTTAAATTTAAAAAAATACTACATAATACTTTCATCGTAAATGATGAAGTAATTCTTAATAATTACTTGATATTTACCCAGAGATTGCAAGACCCTCTGGATGTGATTTTATACACATCCTTTTTTATGCTCAGCCATCCCTATATGGCTGAGCTTTTTTTTGTTTGTATTTTCTAAAAGGCAGGTATAGACAGGCATCCGAGCTTATGCGCGGATGATTTCACCTGTTTCAGCATCAATAATTTTGCTTGGTTCTTGGCTTAGGCCGAGATCACCATTTAAGTAATTTAGTTCATTGGCAAAATACTGATTGGCTTCTTGTAAGGAACGTGCAGGGGTTAATCCCGCAGGATTGGCACTAGTAGACACAATAAAGCCATTAAAAGCTTGGCATAAAGCCACACATAAAGAGTGGGTAGTCACACGGACTGCGACTTTTGGATGATTGCCTTTAATCCATGTTGGAATATGGTCGCCAGCCGGTAATAACCATGTAGTTGCACGTTCATTGGGTTTACGGTTGGTCCATGTCGCAATGACCTGCTGACGCATATCATCTGTTAAGCCTTGAAGCAGGTGTTCAACTTGAGCGACATTGGCCGCCAACAAAATCACACCTTTTTCAATGGGACGTTGTTTTAAGCGCAAAATTTCAAGAAAGGCTTGCTCATTGTAGGGATCACAGCCCAATCCCCAAACAGCCTCTGTAGGATATGCGAGAAGCTGACCTTTTTTAAGACAGGAAGCTGCTTCTGCAACAGAGGTGGTAATCATTTCTATAGACCTTATCTGATTCGACAAAGGACTATTGTGAACCTAATTTACCCATTCGACAACGTAGGTAGTGTCCGGCTTGTTGTGTGGCATAGCCCATTAACTCTAATTCCATCAGTTGACTGGTCAATGTCGCGGTATCAATTTTGAGTTGAATGGACAATTGATCAAGGCTTTGGCCGACCCAATCAAGCTGCCGATACAGCGCAATTAAATGTTCTGGTATAGGTTTGGGTGGAGGGGTGTCTGGTGTTGCTGTTTTGGGGGGCTCTATTTCGGTGGTTGTTAAGGTTTCGGCAGCCTGTGATTGCCATTGTGTAGCCAATGCCAAGTCTTCAATGACCTGTTGTGGATGATCAATCAAAATTGCACCTTCGCGTATGAGTTGATGGCAACCTTGATGCGACTCACTATAAATATGGCCTGGAATGGCAAAAATAGATTTGCCTTGTTCGGCAGCGCGTTGAGCCGTGATCAGTGAGCCACTTTTTAATGCCGCCTCCGCCACGATGACACCAAGACTGAGCCCACTCACGATACGATTTCGATGTGGAAAATGGTGTTGCAATGGGGGAGTGTGTGGAAGAAACTCACTGATTACGGTTCCCCCATGTTGGATGATTTCTTGTCTTAAACTCTGATGTGCGGTCGGATAAGTTTGATCTAAACCTGTACCCATCACGGCAATGGTTCTGTGGTGTTGTATGGCAGCGCGATGTGCCGCTTCATCAATTCCTTGGGCTAAACCGCTATTGATATAGAACCCTTGCTCACTCAGATAATAAGCAAAATCATAGGCAATTTGTCGACCTTGGGGACTGGGTTTGCGGCTACCAACAATCGCAATTTGGGGTTGCATCAAGGCTTGGGCATTACCTTGCCCAAATAGAATCGGCGGCTTGTCGCTATAAGGTAAAAGCTGTTGTGGATAGTTTAGGTCTTCAGGAATCAGTACAAAGTCACTGTATTGTTCAATATCCTTGAGACATTTTTCAAAGTTAAGCTGTCCACTTGGGCTGTGAAATTCCTCAAAGCGCTTTAAATGATTTTTATGCAGTCCTAATTTTTGCCATGTGGTGATTTGATTAGGCTTAAGGGCGTGGTGTAGAGCAGGATAGTGCTGCTGAATTTTATAGAAACTACGAAGTGAGTGTTGCACCACAAACCACAGGCGAATGTAATCTAAATGCAAGTCAGTCAATGAGTTGAGCATAATGAGACCTTTGAACATGTCTTCTTTTTATGGGTTAAAATTATTAGTGATATCGTTGTTGGATAATAAAAAAATGAGGCTGAATACAGCCTCATTTTTATGGATTTGGCCTTAGTCATCCATCAGTGGTGGCTGAATCGTTGCACCCACTTTGATTGGTAATTCGTTCTCAAGTACATAAGCATAGCTTAAGTTATCAAACGTTTTGAATACCATGATGTTGCCAATACGTTGTCCTGGAAGTTGAACACGTTCTTTGGTTTTCGGATCAGTCACGATTTCACCTTTTTGGTTCACGCTAAAGACTTGACCAGATTGAACGCCTTGTAAGCTACCACGGTCAATCGTCACCACACTGTGAACTGCTGCAGTACCAATCGAGCCCATAACACGAACTACACTTCCGCCAGCAGTGACATTTTCAGCATTGGTTGGATAGAACAGCGTTGGCAGCATTGGGTCATATTCAGGAAGAACACGATCGCCACGACGAACTTCGGCATTATAAGTATCGGTTAGTTCTAAAGTGGTAATGTCATTTTCACCACGAACGGCAACACCTGAAGCGACTTGAGTCAGTTCTAAACCTGCGTTGTATTTTTTGCCATTTGCATCGGTAAAGATGTACGGTTCGCCTTCACGGTAAACAGCATAACGTTGACCAACTTGCATACCTTGGCCGCGTGCATAAACTGTTTGGCCTTTGGCTGCCAATACACGTTGATCAGCTGTACCTAAAATGTAAGGTGTGCCTTCCACAGAATCAGCTGCAACAATCATGCTGCGCTCAAGCCATTGCTTAATATATTCCAATGGAATAACAGGAATCGCACTGTTGAGGGACTCAACACGAACTTGTGGTTGAAGTTTAGTGCCACCAGTATAGCGACGAATAATGCCTTCACAACCATCACCTTCATCTTTACCGATGATTGGGCGGCCATTGTAGGTACACATTAATAGGCGGTCACCTGGGAAAATCCAGTGCGGATTTTTCACGTGTTTATTGCTCGCCCAGATTTCAGGCCAGCGCACAGGATTTTTTAAGAAACGCTTGGAAATATCCCATAACGTATCGCCTTTTTTCACCACATAAACTTGAGGCGCACCTGCCTTCAATGATGGTGGATTGATGTTACGAGCAGGGGCAGCTTCTGCAACACTGACCATTCCCATCCCCACACTTACACAGACTGTAAGTGCCAATAATTGTTTTTTAAACCCCAAGGCACTAAAAGTTGGCATGCCCTTCAAAACCTTTTTCATTATCATAATTCCTAAAATTATGTATGTAACTGCGTTATAATAACGATATTACACACAATTTTTTGATGAAGCATTCCTTCATTTTGTTTTTTGATCAATGGCATAAGTGAGGACGTCGTATGGCCTTATTACCTATTTTAAGTTTCCCCGATCCCCGTCTTCGTACCATTGCAAAACCAGTCGAAGAAGTTACTGATGAAATTCGTCAGTTAGCAGCCGACATGTTTGAAACTATGTATGAAGCACCGGGAATTGGCCTGGCAGCAACACAGGTAGATCACCATATTCAGCTGATAGTCATGGATTTATCTGAAGAAAAAGATCAACCCATGGTGTTTATTAACCCCAAAATTACGCCATTGACGCAAGAGACGCAGCCCTATGAAGAAGGCTGTTTATCAGTGCCTCAAATATACGATAAAGTTGAGCGCCCGTCACGTGTAAAAATTCAGGCAATTAACCTTGAAGGTCAATCATTTGAAGTGGAAGCGGACGGACTTCTCGCAGTTTGTATCCAACATGAAATGGATCACTTAAATGGTAAGTTATTCGTCGACTATCTATCGCCTTTGAAACGTCAACGTGCACGTGACAAAGTGGAAAAATTGGTTCGCCAGCGTCAAAAAGATAAAGTCGCAGTTAAGCGTTAATTGATCGCGGTAAAAAATACCTGAGACAAGCCCAATTTTGATTGGGCTTTGTTATACTTGGGTCAGACAAATGTTAGGGTTTGCCTGTATTGTTTCGTAGTGGAGTGCTGCTGTCCTTTGCAGCCGTTTTTTTGCAGATTGCTGTTTTTTTACAGCCATTGTTGCCCAAGCAATATCAAGTTGCTCCGGTCTGCGAAACCATTACGCGTGCACTTTTACTTCCTAATGTTCATGCTGAACATACCACACATTCACACCATTCATCTTCCCCTCACGCTGAGCAAGTTCAAGTCGATCATACTGCCCATGAACATGATGCCAGTCATCAATGTCAGTATTGTACGGTCTATGGCAATTTGGTTTTGCCCCCTGAACTTGATGTGAAAGAAGTGCTTGATCGAATTCAAGTTCGTTTAATTGCTTTTCAAAAAGCTTTCAAGCATGTCTGGTTTGTTCTTCAACAACTCTTTTTACTTCCGCAAGGTCGAGCTCCGCCACTCGCTGCATAAATCCGACGTTTTTTAAACTTGGGTCTTTGAGGACTCAGGTACGCCTTTATTTATGTATTTTGTGAGATAAACATGGCTCAGCCTAAATTTTTTCTACAGCCTCTTGCGGCTGCAATTTGTGTTGCCTGCTATTCAACTTCTGTGATGGCTGACGAGATGTCCGTAGAGATGACGGAAACCAATGCGGTACAGACTTTGGCACCGATTGTGGTGACATCACATCAGGGGAATGATGCCAATGGCCTGATTGTTCGTGCCAATCCCAAACAGCCGATTCAACCGATACCTGCCAGTGATGGAGCAGATTATTTAAAAAGCATTGTGGGTTTTAGTGCAGTGAAAAGTGGCGCAGGAACCAATGGCGATGTGACGTTTCGTGGCATGTTTGGTTCACGCATTAAAATATTGACCGATGGCACAGAAAATTTAGGGGCGTGTCCAAGTCGAATGGATGCACCAACTTCTTATATTTCCCCTGAAAGTTATGACCGAATTTCAGTAATTAAAGGACCTCAAACGGTTCAATATGCCAATACAGGTTCTGCTGCAACAGTCTTGTTTGAACGCAAACCGGAACAGTTCGATGCTGATAAAAACTACCGTGGTCAAGCCAGTGTGATGATCGGCTCTTATGGTCGTTTAGATCATAATGTCGAAGCGGCTGTGGGGGATGAACATAAATATGTCCGTCTAAATGCCAGTCGTTCTGTCGCAGACAGCTACCAAGATGGAGATGGTAATACTGTGCCGTCAGACTGGGAGCGCTGGAATACAGATTTGGCATTCGGTTGGACACCAAATGAAGATACATGGGTAGAACTTACCGGAGGTAAAGCCGATGGTGAGGCGGTATACGCAGGCCGTTCAATGGATGGTTCGCAATTTGCCCGTGAAAGCTTAGGCCTTCGTGTCGAGAAAAAGAATGTCACAGAGGTGATTAAAAAAATCGAAGCACAGGTCAACTATAGTTATAACGACCATATCATGGACAACTTTAGTTTGCGTGAGCCACCTTTAGCTGAAATGACCCATCATGGTATGACTATGATGATGCCGAATCCAATGGCGATGCAGGTAACACGCCGTACATTAAATGCACGTATGGCGGTAACACATGAATGGGATAAGCTGCAGTTCATTACTGGACTAGATACGCAGAATAATAAACATGCCGGCAGCATGACGTCGAAGATGATGCCTTCGATGAATAAGCCCTTAATGCAAGATATGGCATTTCAGTCCTATGGCGGTTTTGGAGAAGTCAGTTATCAATTGAGTGACAACAATAAATTGGTTTCAGGTCTTCGTCTTGATCAAGTGCAAGTGAAAGATGAGCGTGCCGCTTCGAAAGCGAGTGGCTATAACACGGAGCTGAATGAAACATTGCCAAGTGCTTTTATTCGTTTTGAAAATAAACACCCTGAACATGACAATGGTAAAACCTATATCGGTCTAGGCTATGTGGAACGCATGCCAGATTATTGGGAATTATTTAGCCCAAAATCAGGAAATGGTGATATCAATACATTCAATCATATTGATACGGAAAAAACGCTTCAGTTAGATATGGGCTATCAACATCAACATGGTGCTTTGAATTCTTGGGTGTCGGCTTATGCTGGTTTGGTGAATGATTATATTTTAACGAGTTATAAGCCTGGAACAGGAATGATGGGAGGTATGGAAGCGCATAGTCGAAATATCGATGCAACCATTGCAGGTGCAGAAGCTGGGATTGGCTATCAATTTACAGATGCGATCCAAGCAGATGTCAGCGCAATGTATGCGTGGGGGGAAAACACCACGGATAATACGCCATTACCACAAATCTCACCTTTAGAAGCTCGGGTAAATTTACGTTACATTCAGGATAATTATACTTTGGGTGCGTTATGGCGTGTTGTTGATGGTCAAAATCGGATTAGTCCAAACCAAGGTAATATTGTGGGATACGATCTACAGAAAAGTGCAGGCTTCGGTACGCTTTCTTTAAATGGTACTTATCATATTGATGAGGGTGTAGATGTATCTGTGGGTGTAGATAATCTCTTGAATAAAACCTACACCGAACATTTAAATAAGTTGGGGGATGCCGGTACAGGCTTAGCGGCAGATGAACAGTTCAATAATATTGGCCGAAATTATTGGGCACGTATTTCGATGAAATTCTAAGTTCTGATATTTGTCATCCAAAAAGCAGAGCGATCGCTCTGCTTTTTTTATTGGTGCATACTTGCCAGTTGTTTGGCTTTACTTTGATACGGTGCTAAACCGAGTTTTTGAATTGCACGGCCTTTTTGCTGTAATTTTTGATTTAAACTTGGGAGATGCTTAGCACCTGAATACAGGACGAGATTTCTAGCCAATAAATAATAGGCAAACCATGCGGCGGATTGGGGTTTGAGCCCTAATTTATGCATGCGTTTTTTGCCAATAAAAAATTGTGTCAGCTCCAGATGTTGTCGATAAGCCAGTTTTTGCTGAAGTGGTCGAAGGTATTTGTACTGTCGTTCAAAGTGTTCCTTAGAGAGACTGGCGCCGAGAGCCATACTGCTTGCATCGGATTGAGGGTGTACAAATTGCATCCAATACAGCAGTTTCCAACCGTCAGATTCTTTTTCAATTAACCATTTTTCATCAATGCCCATCAACCAGCCGACATAGCGCCAAAAATGCAAAAAGCTTTCAGTTTCTTGTTTTGATGGAAAATTCCTAAAGCGCGAATGCCCAAAAGTACCACACTACTAAAGGCAAGATTGGTCATCGCCAAGTCAAATTGATTGATCGGCACCCCCCACGTTGCAAAATCCCAGCCTTTACCTTTTTGGAGTTGATGCCGTACCAAAGCGTGAATAAAACGCACATAAATTGTCGATGTAAATCCTGCATGCAAACGTTCGAGTCCGCGTTCTTCAGTGATATCTACCCACCATTTAGTGGTTTCAGCCAGACGTGTACCGGCTTGTTTATTTAAAGCACCGGTCAGCATGAGTGGCTGATTGAAACCGGGGAAAAGATAACCCACCATCATTTTGATTAATGATCAGCCATATGCCCCTCACAACAATGAATACGAGAAACTTGTGGCCTATGTGCCAGATAAAAGCCCTATTTATGATTTTTTACAAGGGCAGGAGTTTCTGAATTTAATGTGTGATATTCGAGGGATAGCGCATGAGCAGTATCAAATCTTCATTGAAAAATTTAAATTAGAACACTATTTAGCCACGCCGTTTGCTGACATGTCTTTTGGTACAACCAAAAAGTTTTTATTGGTTGCAGCCTTAATGACTTCGGCACCTTTACTGATTTTAGATGAACCGAGCAATGGCTTAGATCAAAACGCCTTGGCTGAATTAACAAGTATACTTTTACAGCAGAGCCAATCGAAATTGATTCTATTGTCTTGCCATGATCCAGTATTTAGAGACAGTCTTGCAGCAAAAATCATCGAGCTAGATCGGCTAAAGTCCAATGAGCAGGCGGCATGAATAAACAAAGACATGTTGGGCAGCGAACAATCATAAAAACGCTTTTGAAATACCGATGGACATTTTATGTCAAAACCACAGCAGACGCAGTTGCACGGCAAAAGCATTTACTTATTTTAATCACATTAATTCTCGGACCAATGCTATTCGGACTGCTCTTATCTTTAGTGCAGCCCATTATTGATATGGTTTATTGCAAATCAATAATCACGAATGTGTTTATTTGGACAGGCTTTCTTGCCTTAAATGTATTTTGGTGTGCGATACAGCGTAAAGCTTTGAGTGGTGGAGAAGGGTATCGCTATCTAGCGCTATTACCCATCACGCTTAAAAGTCGCTTTGCAGTGGAAATTAAATTTTTAGGCAGTTTAAGCTTTTTGCTGATACTGCCATTTATTTTAGCGCTTCTATATGTTTGGGTTGAGTATGAATTCTTAGCTTCCATTGGCATCAGTGTATTGATGCTACTTTAGATCTTTAATTTATTAATCATACAAATGCTGTTTTTACAACAGAATCAATATTGGGTTTTAGTCTGTCTTTTGACATATTTGCCCATTTTGAGCCTAGCGATATTGGA
The DNA here is from genome assembly GCF_057480965.1 of Acinetobacter sp. P37. NCBI lineage: Bacteria > Pseudomonadati > Pseudomonadota > Gammaproteobacteria > Moraxellales > Moraxellaceae > Acinetobacter > Acinetobacter sp. P37. The sequence goes on from NZ_JBLIYY010000025.1 coordinate 29,177, forward strand.
CGCTCAACTCATTGCGGTGTTGTTATCTACTTTCATCTGTATAGCGGCAATAAAATTTTGGCTGCTCGGTAGGAAATCAAAACCAATTAAGCTGCAAGTACCTAGCGTATTTCTGATACAGAAATATAGCCCACTCTGGCTCAATCAAAATAAACTCATTATTCGTCAGGCATTTCATAAAAGATTTCTAACCCATCGTATTGTCAGTATCGGTATATCAGTTACTGCGGTTGTGATTTTGTATCGGTTCGCCACACAGGTGGATACTTGGAACATCATGAGCCTTGATTTCACTGCTTCACAATTATTCCAATTGATGTGTGCCATCTATATTGCACTGAGTTTATTCAATCTAGGCGTGATCAAAATGGACTTAAAATCAAATTTTGAATCTGCAGAACGCTTCTGGATCATTCAAGAGTTCACACTTTGACAGCTCAGGAAATATGAATACTGTGTTTTATTGATGATTGGCTTAATGATGAGTGTGCCAGTTTGGCTGTGGCTACTGCTGAAAGGTGGATTCGTTGATGTGCTATTCATGGCGACATTATTTTGTATCGCCATTCCATTTATTCAATGGTTGTATAGAAAACCTGAAGAAGTGCACGGTGTTATGCCAATTTTAATGTTTATCTTATGGGTGCCTGTGGCGTATTGCATGCTTTCTGTACGCTAAAAGCACTTTTTTAAGTAAAAAAACTTGATTTAGTAGAATAAATAAACAAACGTAATGAAAAATTAAAAATAAATGGAAAAGGGTGTTGCAACGGATGTGAAATGCTGTAGAATGCACATCCATCGGCGGTGATGAAGATTAAAACTTCTGATAAAACAATGACTTGGTTAAGTTGGGTTTTATTTTTTAAGTTTAAAAATAATTTGAATTACTGGTTGACTCTTTAGAAATAAAGAGTAATATAGCCGACCTAGCTTGCTGG
>NZ_JBLIYY010000026.1:0-27812 GCF_057480965.1 Acinetobacter sp. P37
CAGCTCCGACAGCTCCGACAGCTCCGACAGCTCCGACAGCTCCGACAGCTCCGACAGCTCCGACAGCTCCGACAGCTCCGACAGCTCCGACAGCTCCGACAGCTCCGACAGCTCCGACAGCTCCAGCACCTCAGCCAGTGGCAACGCAGTCAGCCGCAGAATATTTGGCAAACCCACTTTAAGGTTTCCATTGAACAATAAAAAAGACGCCTCGGCGTCTTTTTTCATTTTAGGAAAACTAGGGCTTTTGCAGTTGCGTTAAGGTTTTACGTGCCAGTCCTGGATCATCTGCAAATACACCATCTACACCGGCTTTATAGAAGTTTTCAAATTCTTTGGCCGCACCTGTATCACAGCGTTCTGTCGCCACAGAGCTACATTTTAAATAGTTAGGTAAAAAACCATTTTCAGGTCTGAGCGTATAAGGATGGACTTTCAAACCAGCAGCATGGGCATCTTTGACAAAATTGGTTTGTTTAAATTCAGTGTTTGAAAAGATATAGGTTTTACTAGGACCCACACCATCTGCATATTTTGCCACTGATTTTAGGCCTTCTGCTGTTGCTAAGCTTGCATAATTTTGAGGTGAGCTTTGTTGCTGTAAGTCACCCGGTATTGCAGTTGGGCTATCTAATAATTGAATAATTTTGCCATGTTTGAGGGTTTTCTTTTGCGTGAGTTGATCACGTAAGTACTTAAGATTGGTGGTTTCAAAGGACTGTAAATATACAGGCGCGATATCACGTGTATAACTGTATTTGGCAAGCGTTGTGAGTAAGCGATCTTCCATGGCTAGATTTTGCTGTTGGAAAAATGTGGGATGCTTGGTTTCAATATATAAACCAACAATTTTCCCGGTTTTTTTATAGTGCGCATCTGCAAGTTCAATGATCTGTTCGAGCGTCGGGATGCTGTATTGATCATTATATTGAGTGTTATTAGGACGATATTGTGCAATACGCTCACGTGCTTTTACATTTTGAGTCAGTTCATTCAAATTAAAGTCTTCCGTAAACCATCCTGTATAGTCGATACCATCGATTTTTTTGGTGGTTTTTCGATCCGCAAATTGTGACAGCGTACTAATATTGGTTGTCCCTGAAATTTCACTTTCATGGCGCGCAACCAAATAGCCATCTTTAGTAGGTACTAAATCGGGTTCGATAAAATCCGCACCATCGTCAATCGCTTTTTGATATGCGGCAAGGGTATGCTCAGGTCGCAAAGCACTGGCACCCCGATGCCCAACAATGACAAAACCTGTATCAGGCAAAACAGGGGGCTTGGTGACATGGGTTTTATCGTCATCCGAATTACATGCAGATAAACCGAAAACGCTAAAAAGGAGCAGTGAAGACACGCCCCATGAGGATTTCACTTTGCTTGTTATCGCTATATTCAACTGCTTTGTTAATTGTTTTTGCATGGCTGCCTCTGCATCTTTTTATTTAAATGAATGATGTTGCAGGCATACATTGCAGGGCAGTGGCTAAGACTTCATGACAGAGGCAATTTTGTCACATAAATTTACTAAAATAGCTGAAGTGGAAGCTCTCCATATTTTCTACATATTTCGCTTGAAGCAAGGTTTTTATGTAGTCTAGGCTTGTAATCAAGCTCATTGTGATTGATTATCAATAAGATTTTTTGAAAAAATTCAATCTACATTTTTTATTTCATTAATTGAAAAGTGACATGGACTGATGCTGTCTAAGTTTTTTATTTATCGACCGATTTTTGCAGGTGTCTTGGCGATCATCGTCATGGCGCTCGGGCTATTTGCTGTCCTCAATTTACCGGTAGAGCGCTATCCAGATATTGCGCCACCACGAATTACGGTCAGCGCAAGTTATAGCGGTGCGTCAGCAGAAACAGTTGAGGAAAGTGTCACACAAGTTCTTGAGCAACAGATTAAAGGAATTGATCACCTTTTATATTTTAGTTCAAGCAGTGACTCTTCAGGTCGAAGCCGGATCAGCATCAGTTTTGAAAATGGTACTGACCCAGATACCGCTCAAGTACAAGTACAAAATGCCATAAATGGGGTAATCAATCGGCTGCCCGAAGATGTGCAGCGCCAAGGGGTAAATGTCTATAAATCTTTGGGTGATACCCATATGGTTATCGGCCTCTATGATGAGACCGGCAAGAGTTCGAATATCGAACTTGGCGACTATATGATGACGCATCTAGAACAGGATATTGCTCGAATTGAGGGTATCGGTGAAGTCGATGTTTTTGGTTCACAATTTGCCATGCGCATATGGCTCAATCCACTGAAGCTGAAGCAATATAGCCTCATGCCCAGTGATATCCGTGCGGCTGTTGAATCACAAAATACGCAGGTTGCAGCCGGAGCCGTAGGTGAATTGCCCAGTGTTTCGGATCAATATCTTAATGCAAAAGTCACATCAGGTTCACGTTTAAAGTCAGTTGAAGAATTTGAAAATATTATTGTCAAATCTGCACGAGACGGCAGTTTTGTCTATTTAAAAGATGTTGCACGTGTTGAATTGGGTGCGGAAAATTATTCAGGGGTGAATACCATTAATGGATATCCATCTTCAGGGATGGGGATCTCATTGGCTTCTGGGGCGAATGCACTTGAAACCTCAGCCTTAATTAAGCAAGAAATTGAACAGTTAGCGAAGCAGTTACCTGCCGGTTATAAAATTGTTTATCCACGGGATAACACGCCATTTGTACAAGAATCGATTAAAGAAGTGGTGAAAACATTATTTGAAGCCGTTTTACTGGTGGTTTTGGTGATGTTTATCTTCTTACAAAATTGGCGAGCAACGCTGATTCCTGCGATTACGGTGCCTGTGGTGATTCTTGGTACTTTAGCGATTTTATATGCTTTGGGCATGACCATTAACACGCTCACATTGTTTGCATTGGTACTGGCCATCGGTCTGTTGGTCGATGATGCGATTGTGGTGGTGGAAAATGTCGAACGTTTAATGCATGAACAACAGTTAACAGTAAAACAAGCGGCCATCGAGTCGATGCATGAAATTAGTGGGGCATTAATCGGGATTACTTTGGTATTAACCGCTGTATTCATTCCTATGGCTTTCTTTGGTGGTTCAACGGGCGTGATCTATAGACAATTTTCCATCACACTTGTGGCTGCAATGGGCTTGTCATTGATGGTTGCGCTGATTTTAACGCCTGCATTATGTGCCTTAATTTTAAAACCCAATCCAAAACCACAGCGCTGGGCGATTTGGTTTAACGCCAAATTAGAGATTTTAAAAACCAAATATTTGACCCTTGCACAAGCCACAGTCCGTTATCGCTTATGGACGGTGGTTTTGTTTGCGGGGCTCATTACGGTATTTGCTTTGTTTTATCGTGCGTTGCCGACCAGTTTTATTCCAAGTGAAGACCAAGGCATTTTGAGTGTGCAACTTAAATTACAAGAAGGTGCACCGATGTCTAAAAGTCGTGAGGTCGGCGAACAAATTCGGCAGTACTTTTTAACTGAAGAAAAGCAAAATGTTGATTTGGTGATGATTCGTTATGGACGAAATTTTTCTGGTACGGGTCAAAACTTAGGGCAAGGTTTTATTGCACTGAAGCATTGGAATGAACGTTCAGGACAACACAATTCAGCGCAAGCGATTCGTGAACGTGCTATGAAACATTTTAAAAAATTTAACAATGCACAAATCAATGTCAGCATGCCGTCCTCTGTCAGTGGCCTTGGGCAAACCGATGGTCTGGAATTTTGGCTGCGAGATATGAATGGTGAAGGCCGTGCTTATCTCGATGCGCAATTTAAAAGCTTGCAAGAAAAATCTTCACAATTCAGTAGTTTCGAAAATTTAGACAAACGCTCTAACCCAGACAAAGCCGAACTAAAAGTGGATATTGATCAAAAACAAGCAATGGCCTTGGGGTTAACTCAAAATGCGATTAATAGCACCATGAGTAGCGCATGGGGCGGTAGCTATATCAACGATTTTATCGACCGTGGGCGCATTAAACGCGTCATGATGCAGGCAGATGCCGAATTCCGTTCTAAACCAGAAGATTTAGCTTATTGGCATGTACGTAATGACCAAAATGAAATGATTCCATTTAGTAATTTTTCAACCATTGGTTGGAGTGGTGGTCCAGAAGTTGTTAATCGTTTCATGGGCTATACCGCATTACAAATGGAAGCGGATACAGCCAAAAATGTCTCAAGTGGACAAGCCATGCAGGATGTTAAAGCTTTAGTTGATCAAGTGCCGGGTGTGGACGTGGCATGGAGTGGGTTATCCTTTGAAGAGCAAAAATCAAGTCATCAAGCGTTTTGGCTATATTTAGTCTCGATTGGATTTATTTTCCTCTGTCTTGCTGCCCTATATGAAAGTTGGAGTATTCCAACTGCAGTCATGAGTGCGATTCCACTTGGGATAGGCGGTAATATTTTGTTTAGCTACATGGCCGGTTTTCCAAATGACATCTATTTCCAAATTGCTCTACTGACAACAATTGGTTTGTCCTGTAAAAACGCGATCTTGATTGTAGAGTTTGCAGCGATGGCACAAGAAAAAGGCAAACATGTAATCGAAGCTGCAATGGAAGGCGCAGCACTTCGTTTACGTCCTATTTTGATGACCTCTTTGGCTTTTGGTGCGGGAGTGGTTCCTTTAGTTCTTGCTTTTGGTGCAGGTGCAGCCAGTCGCCAAGAGATTGGGGTGAGCGTACTCGGTGGGGTAATATTCGGTACGGTTTTGGTGCTGATTTTTATTCCGTTTATGTATGTGATGGTCCGATCTATTTTTAAAATCAAGCCGGTGTCTGAAACTTAGAAATAATTCACGCACAGCGTATCGCTCCACTAAAAGCCACCGTGAAAGCTTGAGTACATCGCGGTGGTTTTTTATGTCGCCAAATTTATGTCACCAAACTTTCGACAGGGAATTTTCACAGAGAATTTTCGCAAAGAACGTTCACCGAGAACATATTGAAGAGATTTGAAACTCTTTAGTTTATCCTTCAAAATGTGCTCTACATAGAAAGATTAAAATAAGAGTGAGTTGAATGGCGGATTTAATACAAAGACAGCGTGAAATTTCCGCTTTGCTGCAACAACAAAATTATGCAGCAGCAGTTTTCGCTTTACAGCCTCTGAACTACGCTGATCAGGCTCGTTTAATTCAGCAATTTCCAATCGAAGATCAAATCGAGTTACTTTCAGGTTTAGACCATCAGGGCTTGGTATTTGAGTTTTTCCCGTTTGAGTCACAGCGACAGCTGATTTCACGTTATCCACTGCGTCTACAAATTGAACTATTTGATGATATGCATTCTGATGATGCAACGGACTTATATAAAAGTTTAACTGATGCAGAACAAGATCGGATTTATCAACAACTTGATCAAGATACCCAAGAGCATCTAAAGGCGTTATCTGCATATGCAGAAGAGTCTGCAGGCGCAATCATGAGCTCAGACTATGTCAGTATGCCTGCTGACTTTACCATGCAACAAGCCATAGAGGCCTTGCGCCATGAACCGCATGACCGTGAAACCCTATATTTAATTTATGTCACCAATGATCAGTTTCAATTAGAAGGGGTGATTTCACTGCGGCAAATTTTGCAGGCCGATCGTGATTCACGGATTCAACAGGTGATGACCAAAGATGTGGTGACCGGCTGGATAGATGAAGACCAAGAGAGTATTGCGCAAAAACTGGCTGAATATGATTTTATGGCCTTACCGATTGTGGATCATGCCCAGCGTTTGATGGGGATTGTCACCTATGATGATGCGATGGATGTGGTACAGGCTGAAACCACTGAAGACTTTTTAAAAGCCAGTGCGGTGAGTACCGAACCAGGTATGAGCATTAATAAAGCACCGATTTTAAAGTTGTATCAAAAGCGGGTGTTCTGGTTGGTGATATTGGTCTTTGGCAGCTTATTGTCCGGATTAGGCATTTCATATTATGAAGACATCATTGCCGCACATATCGTCTTGGTTTTTTTCTTACCCTTACTGGTCGGAAGTGGAGGCAATGCAGGTTCACAGTCTGCGACTTTAATGGTGCGAGCGCTTGCCACAGGGGATGTAAAAATTCGAGATTGGTTTTATTTGTTGGGACGGGAGACGCTCGTCGCACTTTGCCTCGGCGGAACCATGGCCATTGCTGTATCGATTTTAGGCTACTACCGTGGTGATGCAACCGTCGCTTTAGTCTTGGCTTTAAGTATGATGGGCATCGTATTGCTCGGTTGTTTAATTGGGATGAGTTTGCCCTTTATACTCAACAAGTTAAAGCTCGATCCTGCAAGTGCATCTGCACCATTGGTAACCTCGATTTGTGATGCGACCGGCGTGGTGGTGTATTTGATGATTGCATCGCAATTGCTTAATTTATAGAGATTAGCATTTTGCTACAGATTGAAGACTTCTAATATGTTTTAATCTCAGTGATTTACACGGTTTTTATTGGATAAAACATGACTGAACCATTAAAACAAAAAATGTCAAAGCAAGAAGTCATTCGTCTTGAACGCGATCTCGCAAAGTTTGCCAATATGATGGACTCGGTGGTTCGAATTCCATTTACCCGACAAGGGGTAGGTGCAGATGCAGCGTTGAGTACCATTCCGGTCGCTGGTGATATCGCAGGATTCGTCTTGACCTGCTATGCCGTCTATAAAGCCAAACAGATTGGCGTACCACAAGCCAAATTAAATGGTGTGATGAAACTCGCGGTTATGGATGCTGTCGTGGGGTTTATTCCTGTTGCAGGGACGATCTTCGATGTGTTTATTCGACCGAGCCGTAAAGCTTTAGATGTCGTACACACGCATATTCGCGAAGAATATCAAATCAGTACAGACCAACATGTGGTACATCCGTTTTTACATGAAAAATTAGAAGAGAAACAACAGCAATCGGCTTTTTGGCGCAACCCTGTGGTTGCATGGATATGGATCCATATCCCAGATATACTCGGGTTGATTTTCTTATTAATCTTTATCTTTGCAATTTATATGGGTGGTTCATTGCTTTGGCAATGGTTAAAGGCCAATGGAGTATTGTAGATAGAAATGCCTTGTTACTTGAACGCGATCACTGAGAGGCTATTCAATTGAAAGATCGTTTAACTGAAAGATTATTGATAAGAAAGTAAATGTTCGGAGAAAAAAATTAGACTTAAAAAAGCCTCCATAGGGAGGCTTTTTTACCACATACATTAGATGCTCGATTATGGGCAATCTAATTGTTGTAATGCCGCAACACGTTGTTCAATCGTTGGGTGTGTTTGGAACAAAGCAGCTAAACTGAAACCTTGTTCTTGACCCGCAGAAATTGCAAAGGCTTTCATTTCTTTTGGCATTTGATCTGGCATTTCAGATTCTGCTTGTAAACGTAACAGGGCAGAAATCATCGCTTGTTTACCTGCTAAACGCGCACCAGCTTCATCGGCACGGTATTCACGGTAGCGAGAGAACCACATCACAATGGCAGACGCTGCGATACCAAAAACAATATCTAATACAATCGTAATGACAAAATATGCGATACCCGGTGCTTCACCATCTTCACGACCAAAGACATTACGGTCAATGAAATCACCTGCTACACGCGCAAAGAACATCACAAAGGCGTTGACTACACCTTGCACCAATGCAAGGGTAACCATATCACCATTAGCTACGTGACCAATTTCGTGAGCGAGTACGGCACGGAGCTCGTCTTTGTTCATACGCTCAAGTAGACCGGTAGAAACCGCCACTAAAGCATCATTTTTGTTCCAGCCTGTTGCAAAGGCATTTGACTGGTACGATGGGAAAATACCCACTTCTGGCATTTTGATACCAGAACGTTGTGCCAGTTGCGCAACTTCGTTAAGTAACCATGCTTCAGCTTGGTTACGTGGTGCATTAGGGTCAATCAGCTCTGTACCCGTGGTTTTCTTCGCCATCCATTTTGACATGAATAGTGAGATCATTGAACCCACCATACCGAACACAAAACAGATTACGAGCAAATTGCCTAAATTTAAGCCGCCTGCACCGTGGTAACTACCGACACCGAAGAGTGACAAGATTATGCCAGCTACAACCAGTACCGCGAGGTTGGTTAGCAAGAACAAACCAATCCGCATCATTGGGTAAATCCTCTTATTATAGAAAAATGATCTGATTTACAAATAAAAATCATTAAACTCAATATGAGGTGAAAGTCTTAAAATTTCAAGGAAAAATTAGTAAAACAGATGCAATTTTACAAAATCAGTGAATTTATTCATTGAAATAAATACGCGCTGAAGCAGACGCATTTGCTGTGGCAAATGAACCTGAAGGTGCGTCGGTAAAACTACCATTGTCTGTTTGAATAATTTGACGTGCCGATGATTTAGCAACCGTAGGGGCAGCAGCATGATAATTATCCGAACTGGCAATAATCCGACCACTATTTGAAGCGCTATTGGAATTGCTCGAACCCGAGACACTTAAACTACCAGCATATAGGTTGTTGTAGCGGCTAGTGACACGGCGGACATAATCTTGTGTTTCGCGAAAAGGTGGGATACCACCATATTTTGCGACATTGCCTTCACCTGCGTTATAACCAGCTAAGGCAAGTGAGGTGTTACCATTAAAACGTTTCAGTAGCCAAGATAAATATCGAGCACCAGCCATAATGTTCTGATGAGGATCATAAGCATTTGTTACATTGAAGCGACGTGCTGTGGCAGGCATGAGCTGCATTAAACCTTGAGCCCCAACAGGTGAACGAGCATTAGCGTTAAAGCCTGATTCGGTATGCATCACCGCTTTGATTAGACCTTCGGAAACACCATGTTGGGCCGCTGCTTGTTTAATAATATTGTCAAAGGCATTTTTATTCCTACTATAGCTGGGTAACACAGACGCTTCATTTGAGCCCCAGTTACTATAACTATGGATATTACTGTCCGGATAGTAGGTTTTTTTTTCAACTTTTAGATTGCTATAGCGGCCTTGTTTATTGGTTAGTAACGTTGTGCCATTACTTTCACGCAATTGATAAATCGTTTGGCCGGCAAAAATGTTTGGTGCTGCTAAACTGATAGCCACACTTCCACCTAATAACAGCCCCAAAGTCCAAGTAATGTTTTTCATTTTATTGTGAAGAAAAATTCTGTCCCCAAACAGTTAAAGAGAGTTTATCAAAAAAAAATTAGATGAAAAGGCTTCAAGGACTGATTTCTTCTTTACTTTGTAAAAATCAAGTCATTTTGATGATTCAATAATCAAAAAAAATATTTATTTTTTTTTAATGAGCTTAACTTGACACACTTAAGTCATTGATAATTAAATTTATTTAAATTGATCAAAAAATGATCAATTTAAATAAAAGCCTTAAAATAAGGGCGGCTCACCTTGTCAAGTCATTTAGAATCCACAAAGTTATCCACAGCTTTTGTGGACAACTGTGGAAAAGTCCAAAAGATAAGCATTTAGGCTAAAAAATGAACTGTACCGTATAGAATAATGCACTGAAGATTACGTGATCATGACAGTATTTCTACTTTTTTCGGAAATTACATTCTTTTGATGCGAGAAGTCTGCGAATCGGATAAAATTGCGTGGTATTTTTTTTTAGGTTTAACTCGTCTATGTTCTCGCCAGTTGAGTCCGAACAAGGATTTAATTTCAAACCAGAACTACCAACTAGCTCTGCGTATTATCGTTTATTGAAAAAGCTACGCCGTCAGGTCGGTCATGCCATTCGTGATTTTAAAATGATCGAAGAGGGTGACAAAGTGATGGTCTGTATTTCAGGCGGTAAGGACAGTTATACCCTGCTCGACATTTTGTTGCAGTTTAAGCGTATTGCGCCGATTAATTTTGATGTGGTTGCGGTCAACCTTGACCAAAAACAGCCGGGTTTCCCTGAAGATGTATTGCCACGTTATTTAGAAGAAAACAAAATTCCGTATTACATCTTAGAAAAAGATACTTACAGCATTACCAAACGTTTAACACCAGAAGGTAAAACGTACTGCGCAGTGTGCTCGCGTCTACGTCGTGGTTCGTTATACGGCTTTGCTCAAGAAATTGGGGCGACGAAAGTGGCTTTAGGTCATCACCGTGATGATATTTTGGCGACGTTCTTTTTGAACTTGTTCCATGGCGGCAGCTTAAAAGCCATGCCACCGAAATTATTGTCTTCTGATAAAAAGAACATTTTGATTCGTCCACTGGCTTATGTGGAAGAAAAAGACATTATCAAATATGCAGAAATGCGTAAGTTCCCAATTATCCCGTGTAATTTGTGTGGTTCTCAAGAAAACTTACAACGTGCGATGCTAAATGACATGCTGCGTACTTGGGATAAAGAATTTCCTAAACGTTTACACAGTATTTTTGGTGCGTTGCAAAATGTTTCGCCTTCACAACTGGCTGACCGTGACTTATTCGACTTTGAAGCCCTAGATGAACAACGCGAATTTGACTTTAAAAATAGCGAAAGTTGTTCAACTGAAGAAGGTGAGTCAGAAAGCAAACGCATTAATATGGTGAACTTAGGGTTTATGGCAGATTAAGCCGAAAACCTCATCACGCAAAAGGCATTCTACGGAATGCCTTTTTTATGCTTATGATTTTTCTCATTTTGTTATTAAACAGTTAAATATTGAACGGTGCGTACAAAAAACTTTAGCCTTTTCACAAATGATCATGCTATAACAAACCTCAAGCAAAATATGCTTGCACTGATGTTGTCCGGAACGGCAACACACACGAACAAAATAAATTGAGGAAAGATCATGCCTGCTTTTTTAACTGATGATTGGTTTTCAACTGTAGAAACTCTGACAGCTCAAGCTGGTGATTTAAACTTACCACCTGCATTGGCTAATCTTGCAATTAACCTTGTGGTTGCTGACGCTGCAGGCAATACTGAATTGTCATTAGACGGTGGTGCAATTAAAAAAGGTTTATCTTCAAACGCGAAAACAACATTGAACATGGATGCTGAAACTTTACGTAAAGTATTCCTTGAGTTTGATATGGCTGCAGCGATGCAAGCGTTTATGACGGGCAAAATAAAAGTACAAGGTGATATGTCACAATTGATGGCATTGCAAACAGCAAAACCAAGTACTGAGCAAAAAGATTTATTCAAAAAAGTACTTGAGCAAACTGCTTAAGTTTAAAACGAAAAAAGCTTACCCGAAGGTAAGCTTTTTTTGTGCGCTCACATGTAAATGTTAGGTGGACGCATATTAGATATTCACAAGTTGAGGTGTGGTTTTAATATGTTCCAAATACGCACGAATACGCGTGACATATTGCACAGCTTGACGATAACGACCATTGCTGGCCTTGTTACGGTCTAGATAAGCATATAAATTCACCCACTTATTCGGGTTTTTACCCTGAGAGTGGATGCGCTTTTGAATCTGACTTACAGCACCAGGACCCATGTTATAAGCCACTAAGGCATACCAATTACGATCAGGGTACGGAATGTTACTATAACGGTTTAACATTTGGTCATAGTACTTTGCACCACCTTGAATGCTTTGAGTCGCATCTGTACGGTTGCTCACACCCATGGCTTTTGCTGTACTGTTGGTCAGCATCATAATGCCACGAACACCCGTTGGGGATACCGAGTCAGGTTTGAGATAAGACTCTTGATAACCAATCGCTGCCAATAAATGCCAGTCTAGGTCGTATTGCTTGGCCGTGTTTTTAAAACTTGCCTTATAGATCGGCATACGTTTACTTAAATCACGTTGAATCACATTCCAAGAATCTTGTTTGACCACATTACGGTTGTAAAACGATGCCAACTGTCCAATTGCGCCATTTTGTTTGGCACGGCAAATAAAACCACTCGCGGTTTGGCTTAGTGGATCATCTGCATTTTTAAATACCCAGTTTAAGTTGCTGTTTAAACCATTCTTTTTCAAAGAAACGGTATCACCACAACTGGCTGAAAATGACGTCAAATGCTTGGCTTCAATGGTACTCATTTCGGCAGTGGTCATAGCAAAATTGGCTTGACCTTTGGCAACCATTTTTAAAGCAGTGGCATTGTCATTCACTGTTTTAAAATCTAATTGAACATTTAAACTTTCTGCATAGTTACGTGCAAGGTCGTAACCAAAACCATGTCGATGTTTACCATCCTGAAAAACAATGGCAGGATTGGCAACTGCAACAACAGTGAGTTTATTACTGTTGACGACAGCATCATATTGATGTGCTGTTTTGCTGGCATTAATACTGTGAAAAGGAATTAAGATAGTACTAAGTGCAAGCGCTTTAAATGGGAGAGAGTTAAAAGAGTTAAGGCAAAGCCTCGACCCAGAAGTTGAACTACTGTGCATGTTGTCTCCGCTACAAGTAATTTATGCCCTAAAAAGCAAAGGCAAACAGGCCTCAGACTTTTTCAAGTTTGATAAATTCAATAAGGGTTGGGCAGTCATGACGTCATTCAAAAATGACTAGGGGTTTTCGGGAAATATGTAGAAAATCTACACTGGATAAAAATTAAACAAGCCTAAAAGATGTGCGCATAATAATGAGCAAAAAAATACTTGTCAAATTTTGTACGAAAAAATATTAAAATATGTAACATAAATGATTGATTTTGTTTGGGAATAAATTTTATATACTTTGCCTGTGTAGAAATGGAGGATAAAATAGGCATGTTTTGTAAAAATCAGCACTTGCTCAAGGCCTAAAAATCGTCATGAAATCTAACTTAATTACCCGTGGTGGACACGATTTATTGGTCGCTGAACTTCAACATTTATGGCATGAAGAGCGACCTGAAATTACCAAAAAAGTGAACTGGGCGGCTAGTCTTGGAGATCGTTCGGAAAACGCGGATTATCAATATAATAAGCAATTGTTACGCAAAATTGATCGACGTGTACGCTACTTGGGAAAACGTTTGGAGGAGCTTCGTATTATCGATTACTCACCCGAACAAAAAGGGAAAGTCTATTTTGGGGCATGGGTTGATATTGAAAATGAAGACGGCGAACACAAAACGCTAAGAATCGTGGGGGTAGATGAAATTTATGATCATCATCCGCAACATATCTCAATTGATTCACCTATGGCTCGGGCACTCTTATCCAAGCAAGTGGATGATGAAGTCGAAGTCCTAACCCCGCTAGGAAAAAAATGTTGGTATATCAATTCAATTCGTTATGAAATGGGCGAAAGCACTGAAAAACAATAAACTGCTTTTATTTTGTTCAATTGGACGTGTTTTTTACAAAATAATTTGCCATTGCTGAATTTTATTTATATGATGGCGGCCATGGAAGCGTGGCAGAGCGGTTTAATGCACCGGTCTTGAAAACCGACGAGGGCGCGAGTCCTCCGTGAGTTCGAATCTCACCGCTTCCGCCATATTCAAAAAACCCTGATGTTTTTAGCATCAGGGTTTTTTTATGTGCGTAAATTGAGGTAATGCAATTAGCCTTGACCTCAATTCAATAAATTTTGATTGAGCTTCTATTTTTCAGCTCGAAGCCAAAATTTTACAATCGACTAAATTTTGTATGAACGATTCGCTAAGTAGTCAAAATAAGGCAAAATAATTTGCCAATCTGAATTTTTATTTATATGATAGCGGCCATGGAAGCGTGGCAGAGCGGTTTAATGCACCGGTCTTGAAAACCGACGAGGGCGCGAGTCCTCCGTGAGTTCGAATCTCACCGCTTCCGCCATATTCAAAAACCCCAATGTTTTACATTGGGGTTTTTTTATTGCCTAAATTTTTGAATAGTTTTTTTCTACAGGCGAAGTTGATATACAGCATGAATATGACATGCTATTAATTATTCACAATAAACAGAAAACAAGATCAATCGATTTAGAAAAGGAATTCATCCATGCAGAAACCAGAGCTTATTCATGAACTGGAATGGCAAGCGCGTTGTCAATTGGCGGCACTGTATCGCTTGGTGGCTTATTATAAAATGACCGACTTAATTGATACTCATATCAGCCTGCGTTTAAGTCATGAACCTGAGCATTTTCTGATTAATCGTTATGGTGTGACCTTTGACAAAATGACGGCTTCTGATTTGGTCAAAATTGATCATGAAGGAAAAATTATTGAAACTTATGATGCAGGGAAGATGGTGAATGTCGCCGGCTTTGTAATTCATTCGGCCTTACATCATGCGCGTGCAAATATTAATTGCGTTATTCATACGCATACTGCAGATGGCGTGGCAGTTTCTGCACAGGAACATGGATTATTGCCAATCTCACAACATGCGTTAAAGTTCTATCAGAACATTGCTTATCATGAATATGAGGGTATTGCCTTTTCAACTGAAGAGCGTGAAAGACTGGTACAAGATATGGGACATTATCGCTGCATGATTTTACGCAATCATGGCTTGCTTGCGACTGGAGATAGTGTGGCACGGGCATTTCATGAAATTTACTTTTTAGAACGGGCTTGTCAAATTCAAGTAAAAGCGTTGTCGAGTGCTACATTGCATTATCCAAGTCCGCAGGTTTGTGAACATACGTTGCAGCAGTTTGAAAATCCGATGGCCGAGCCCATTATTCAAGCGGCTTGGCAGGCGGCCTTGTCCTTAATTGAAGATCAGCAGTCAGATTATTGTCGCTAATATAATTTTCTATCATCTAGCTTATAAATAAATGGCGCTGTAGCTTATGTGCAGAAGAATAGTCATGGCATGAGCAACGCGTTATCATATTCATAGTGGAATTATGAGATGAACTATGAAAATCGTTGCAGATGAAAATCTGGCATTTACTGAGTATTTTTTTTCCGAATTTGGTGAAATAAAGCAAGCGGCAGGTCGAACATTGACCCATGCAGATGTCAAAGATGCCGATGCATTATTGGTGCGATCGGTGACTCAGGTAAATGCAGAATTAATTCAACAGACCGCACTCAAATTTGTCGGTAGTGCTACGATTGGAACAGATCATTTAGATATTAATGCTCTAGAAAAGCAGGGCATTGCTTGGTCAAATGCCGCAGGTTGTAATGCACAAGCGGTTGCCGAATATGTGATTACAGCATTGCTCTACATTAAACCTCAACTGTTGAATGCAAATGAACAATTTACCTTGGGTATCGTTGGTTTAGGTAATGTCGGTTCACGTTTGGCTGTCATGGCAGAATTATTAGGTTGGAATGTCATTGGCTATGATCCATTTGTGCAATCTGATCAGGTGAAACAAGTTGAATTTGCAGAACTGTTAAAAAATGCAGATGCAATTAGTATCCATGTGCCACTGACCAAAAAGGGTGAGCATCCAACCTATCATTTAATTAATGCTGCTGCACTTGCCGCTATGAAGCCAACTGCGATTTTGATTAATTCCGCGCGTGGGCCAGTGGTCGAAGAAGCTGCCTTAATGGCCGATATTCAACAAACTCAGCGTAAAGTGGTCTTAGATGTTTTTGAACATGAGCCAGAGATTTCAGCAGCATTGTTGGATTTAATTTACGTGGTGACACCCCATATTGCAGGCTATAGCTTGGAAGGTAAAGCACGTGGCACACAGATGATCTATGAAGCATTCTGTCAAACTTTCAATCAACCGATAAATAAAGCTTTTGAAAGTCAGTTGCCCGTCTGTGAGCAGTATTTTACTGGTGCTGACTTTAAGACGGTATTACAGCGTTATTTAAAAGATATTTATGACATTGCTCGTGATGATGCCAACTTACGTGCTTGCCTAAAAGACGGCAAGGTGGATCAAAAAGCCTTTGATTATTTACGTAAAACCTATCCTTTACGCCGTGAATGGGCTGCGCATGGAGGCCCAGCAGCATGAGTCAAATGAACTTTCAGCCGAGTTGTGAACTCACTGCACTTCGTGCACGTGCCACGATGTATGCTCAAATTCGCCAGTTTTTTGCTGCACGTGATGTGCTTGAAGTGGAAACACCTGTGCTTTCACAAGCGGGTGTCACCGATGTGCATTTAGCATCGGTACAAGCTCAGCGTCATGTGAATGGTCAAAAGCAAACGCATTATTTACAAACTTCACCTGAATTTGCCATGAAGCGTCTGTTGGCAAGTGGCAGTGGGCCTATCTACCAAATCTGTAAAGTTTTCCGTGATGATGAACATGGACGTAAACACAACAGTGAATTCACCATGTTGGAATGGTACCGTCCGGGTTTTAGCTTAAAAGACTTGATGTTTGAAGTGACTGACCTATTGAATGAAACTGTGAAACAGCGCTTTGGTGAAATTCGTCCGACTATTTTGAGCTATAAGCATGCCTTTATGGATCGTTTGGATTTGAACCCGTTACAAGCTTCTTTACAAGAGCTGAAAGATTGCTGTCGTCGTGTGGGGCTAAGCTTAGATTTGGGTGAAGACCGTTTAGGCTATATCGATTTATTGTTTTCGCATTATGTTGAGCCGAGCCTCGGTTTTGATACGCCAGTGTTCCTTACAGATTTTCCACCGGAAATGGCTTCTTTGGCGAAAACCCGTGTGGACGAAGATGGTGAATTGGTTGCAGCACGATTTGAGCTGTATATCGAAGGTTTAGAGTTAGCGAATGCTTATGATGAACTGATTGATGCGGATGTTTTACGCAGTCGTTTTGAGGCAGATAATGCAGAGCGCGCTAAACTTGGGTTGCATGTGATGCCGATTGATGAATATTTGCTTGCTGCATTACCGCATATGAGCGAGTGTGCAGGTATAGCCTTAGGTATTGATCGATTGCTAATGGTGGTTATGAATCAGCTAAAGCTTGAAAAAGTCATTAGTTTTCCAGCAGCTGTGTCATAAGTGAACTGAATAGCTGCTGTCTATAAATGCTTATACATTTTAGACAGCAGCATAGCTTTCAAATTTAAAAAGGCCTATCAACGTATAGATTGTGATTTAGCGATAATATGTCTAAATATTTATAAAAGATGCAATTTAATTACAGCAGAGTAGCTCAAATTTTATATAAATTATCAATGTCACAATAATAAAAAGAGTAATAAAGGCTATTTCAAGACCTTTATTTCTTTGAATTTTTTTATGATAGAAAACAATGCTGAGTGGGGAAAGAAAAAAGGAGACAATTATCGCCCACAGCCAGTTTAAATTTGGGCTTCTATCAATACTCCCGTCATTCTGTGTAGTCCAGTCTTGATGTGGATGAATAAAATCCACAGCAGCGCTCGCCAATAGAAAAATATTAATATAAAACATAACTCCCAAAACTATATAAAAAGGAATAGAGCTTATAAATGAACGCTTAATTATTAAGGAGCCTAAGGTTAACATTCCAAAAAATATCATGATGAGCTGTGGCAAACTTTTTAAAAGGGTTTGGGTAAAGCCCATCCCTACTAGGAGTCCGCAAAAGACAAGAGCAATCAATATATTGGAAAGTTGTTTCTTCATTATTTTTATTCTTTTTACCAGTCTTAAATTGGGTTGAGTATCAGTATTTAATTTTCAGAGATGACACTAGATTATTTCAATTTTTCATTTATTTCAAAATACTTCGGCAGGCTTAACAGCAATGATGAAAGTCAATCCTCTCATTTCTGAGAGGATTTATTTTAAGCTGTAGGCGTGTTATGGCCGAGTTCATGCTTGAATTGTCCGATAGCTTCAATTCGTTTCTGAATCAACATTTCACCAATATCAGGGCCTTTCACATCTGAAGGTAAGTCAGAAGCCTTAATATTACGAACCACCTGCATGGCATCTAAAACGTATTGAGCTTGCGGATAGGCACGATCCTCTAAACCTAAGCGACCACGTGAATCACATTCACAGGCTTGTACAAAGGCCTCTACGCGTTCAGGACGGCGTAGCACATCCAGACGTTGTAACAGGCGCCACAAGGTACCTGGTTTTAAACTCAAGGCTTGATGGCATTTTAAATGCTCTTTACACACTGAGATGGCCAATTGTTTGGTATTGGTGGGTACACGCATACGGTCACAGACATCGGTAACGGGTTTTACACCACGTTCTTCATGCATGATATGGCGCGGTAATTCATCCACTGGAGTGAGTGCTTTGCCTAAGTCGTGTACCAGTACAGCAAAACGAACATCCAAAGAATAATTTGCACGACACGCTTGTTGTAGCGACATCATGGTATGAATGCCACAGTCTATTTCAGGATGATATTCAGGACGCTGTGGAATACCGTATAACGCATCAATTTCAGGGAACAAGACTTTTAAAGCGCCACAGGCTCTTAATACCTCAAAATATTCATCTGCGTGGTCTTCCATTAATGCACGAGACGTTTCCTTCCATACACGTTCAGGTGTAAGGGCTTCAAGCTCGCCAGATTTGGCAAGCTCTTGCATCAGTTCCAATGTTTCATCAGCCACTTTAAAACCTAAAGCTTTATAACGTGCCGCAAAACGTGCAATACGCAAAACCCTTAATGGATCTTCGACGAAGGCATCAGACACGTGGCGAAGGACACGCTGTTCTAGATCACGTTGACCGCCATAGGGGTCATAGACATTACCTGCATCATCCATCGCTATCGCATTGATCGTGAGGTCGCGTCGAATGAGATCTTGCTCGAGTGTGACATTGACGTCGGTATAAAATTCAAAGCCATGATACCCATGTCCAGACTTACGTTCTGTACGGGCTAAGGCATATTCGTCTTTGGTCTCTGGATGAAGAAAAACAGGGAAATCTTTACCCACAGGTTGATAACCTTGAGCAAGTAATTGTTCCGGCGTTGCACCGACAACGACATAATCTTTTTCGTGATAGGGGTGCCCGAGCAAGTGATCTCGAACTGCACCGCCTACTAAATAAACTTGCATGAAAAAACCTCTATTCTTAGAGCAATCATGCTACAGAACAGAGGTTTTCTCAAGTCACAAAGTGTGTTCAAGTCAACTAAATTAGAGTGCTAATTTTTCGTTTTCTTGAATCTCTGCAACTGTTAATGCAGTCATATTCACTAAACGGCGAGTTGTCGCTGTTGGTGTTAAAATATGAACAGGTTTTGCAGCACCCAAAAGAATTGGGCCAATCGTCACGTTACTACCCGATGTTGATTTCAACAAGTTGAACGAAATGTTCGCTGCATCCAGATTCGGCATAATCAGCAAGTTCGCAGAACCTTTAAAACGTGAGTTCGGGTATGCGAAATGACGAATATTTTCATCCAATGCAGCATCACCATGCATTTCACCTTCAACTTCAAGTTCAGGTGCAATTTCTGACAAAATATCATAAACCTTACGCATTTTTTGTGCGCTAGGATCATTTTGGTCAGAACCGAAACTTGAGTGAGAAAGCAATGCTACACGCGGCGTAATACCAAAACGGCGTACTTCTTCAGCCGCTAAAATAGTCATTTCAGCCAACTGTTCAGCTGTTGGATTACGGTTAATGTAAGTATCAGCAATAAACAAGTTACGGTCTTCAAGCATCAATGCATTCAGCGTAAAGAAGTTATTGCGGCCTTCTTTTAGTCCAATCACATTGCTGACAAAGTCTAAGTGAATGTCATAGCTAGAATAAGTACCACATAACATACCATCAGCTACACCATGACGAACCAACATTGCCGCGATAAGTGTTGAACGACGACGTGCTTCACGCTGAGCGTATTCAGGCGTTACACCTTTACGTTGCATGATGCTGTAGTAATCGTCAGCAAACTTATCGTAATCAGGGTTTTTCTCTTGATCGACGATAGTGATGTTCACGCCATCTTCAAGACGTAGACCTAATTTTTTGATGTTTGCTTCAATGACTGCAGGACGGCCTACAAGAATTGGTTTTGCTAAACCTTCATCAACTGCAATTTGTACTGCGCGAAGTACACGTAAATCTTCACCTTCAGCATATGCAATGCGTTTTGGATCAGTTTTCGCTTGCGCAAAAATTGGTTTCATCATAAACGCAGAGTTGTAGACGAATTCAGATAAACGTTGACGATATGCAGAGAAATCTTGAATCGGACGAGTTGCTACACCAGAATCCATCGCTGCTTGCGCAATTGCAGGTGCAATTTCAAGAATTAAACGTTGATCTAATGGGCGCGGAATGAGGTAATCACGACCAAATGAAGCAGATTTTTCACCATACGATGCAGCGTCTGCTTCAACATGTGCCATGCGAGCAATCGCATGTACACAAGCAATCTTCATCTCTTCATTAATTGTGGTTGCACCAACATCGAGTGCGCCACGGAAGATATAAGGGAAGCAAAGCGCATTGTTCACTTGGTTTGGATAGTCTGAACGACCAGTTGCCATAATCACGTCTGGACGTGCTTCATGTGCATGTTCAGGAAGAATTTCAGGGTCTGGGTTAGCAAGGGCAAAGATGATCGGATCTTTCGCCATGACTTTAACCATTTCTTTGGTTAAAATACCTGCTGCAGAAAGACCAAGGAACATGTCCGCACCTTCCATTACATCAGCAAGCTGAGAGCCTTCGATGTCTTGAACGTATGCCTTTTTCGACTCATCCAAGCCTTCACGTTTAGTCGTCAATAAACCGCGTGAATCTGCCACAACGATGTTTTCTTTTTTCACGCCAAGTGCGCAAAGTAAGTTCAAACATGAAAGGGCAGCAGCACCTGCGCCAGAAGCGACAATTTTGATTTCTTCAATTTTTTTGCCATTGAGTTGAAGTGCATTCAGTAATGCAGAACCCACAATGATCGATGTACCGTGTTGGTCATCATGGAACACAGGAATATTCATGCGTTCACGAAGTTTTTGCTCGATGTAGAAACACTCTGGGGCCTTGATGTCTTCAAGGTTGATACCACCGAAAGTTGGTTCTAATGCTGCAACGATATCTACGATTTTGTCTGGATCGTTTTCAGCAATTTCAATGTCAAAAACATCAACACCAGCGAATTTTTTGAATAGAACGCCTTTACCTTCCATAACAGGTTTTGACGCTAAAGGACCAATGTTACCTAAGCCCAGTACGGCTGTACCGTTACTGACTACAGCAACAAGATTACCGCGCGCTGTGTAAAGTGCAGCAGTAGATGGGTCGCGTTCAATTTCTAAACAAGGTGCAGCGACACCTGGCGAGTATGCGAGGGCTAAATCGTGTTGGTTGACCAATTGTTTGCTTGGTGTAACGCTGATTTTCCCCGGAGTTGGAAATTCGTGATAATACAAAGCCTGCTGTTTTAAAGATTGATCGTCCATCTGTATCTCGATTGTGTTTTGTTTATCCAATATAAAGCTGCAATGCTTGCTTTATCCGCTTGAATATAACATTAGTTGCACAGTTGGGACAGTCGAAGTCGCGTCTTTTTCAGACAATCTTATAGCTCAGGCATAGTGACTTATATTAAGTAAGTATAAGCAGGCGAAGAGATATTATTTTCTAGGAACACGGTTGCCTCTTCTTGTGGCAGTGGCTTAGAGAAAAAATAGCCTTGAGCAATGTCACATTCTAAGTCTTGTAGATACTGTAACTGCTGTTCAGTTTCAATCCCTTCAGCGACTACCGTCATGCCCATCGCTTTACCCATGGCAATCATGGCACTAACGATGGCCAATTGTTTATTTTCACCAATTTTAGAGATAAAACTGCGATCTATTTTTAAAATATCAATTGGAAAATCAGCCAGATAGGATAGAGATGAGTAGCCAGTGCCAAAATCATCAAGTGAAATATTGATTTTACGTTTTTTTATTTCATTTAACAGTTCACGTACTGAATCTAGATTTTCGACCAAAGAAGATTCTGTAATTTCCAGTTCCAGACTGGCACCATCAATTTGATTGGCATCTATCGCTTCATCTAAATCATTTAATAATTGTCCACGGCGCAGTTGCTGCGCGACAATATTGACGGATACACAAATATTTTGATAACCCAAATTATTCCAAAAGCGAATTTGCTGCGCGGTTTTTTGCAGGACAAAACGCCCGATATCTGAAATTAAACTGGTTTGTTCTGCTAAAGGAATAAATAAGCCTGGTGGTATTAAGCCTTTTTCAGGATGATTCCAACGCACCAAGGCTTCAAAACCGTAAATATTTTTATCACGGAAATTAATCTTCGGTTGGTAATACACCACCAGCTCATTATTTTGAATGGCTTTACGTAAGTCTCGCTCCAAGAAGATCCCTTGCTCTAATAATGCGGTATTTTCATTGGAATAATAACGTGTAGTATTGCCTCCCAAATTTTTGGCTTCGCTCAGCGCTTGTTCCGCACAGTTATTTAGATAATCTAGCTGACGGCCATGCTCAGGGTAGAACGCTACACCCATAGATAAGGTGATGACATGATCTTGGCCAAAAATATTAAATGGAATGCTAAAGGCTTTATTGATGCGTTCACAATGCTCTTGCACAGAAGGGCGGATGTGTGAAATTTCATACACAATCGCAAAATCATCGCCATTTAAGTGTGCGACAAACAGAGCTTCGGCATTGGTTAGACGTAAACGCTGTGCGACTTGGCGTAACAGCTCGTCACCACCATTGTTGCTGAGATATTCATTTAATGGACGGAAACGGTCGATGTTTAAACGTATGACGGCCAACTGTTTAATCGAATCTTGTTGCGAAACTAAATACTGATGCAGTTGATAGTTGTAATAAAAACGGTTCGGTAAATCCGTTAAAGTGTCATAATTTTCTAAATAAGATAAACGTTGTTCTTGCAATTTACGTTCGGTCAGGTCTGAGACAATCCCGATATAATGGGTGACGCGATTTTGATCATCGGTAATCGCATTAATATGCATCCATAGCGTCAGTTCTTTACCTGAAAGAAATTTTTCGTGCAATTCACCATCATACTCACCAATTTTCAGCACTTGTTTAATGATCGAGTAGTGCATACTGCGTTGAATTGATTTGTAATTTGCAGTGATATCAAAAAGATGTTTACCAATAATTTGGTCGTAGTTAAAGCCGGTTAATTGTTCGTAAAATGGATTGACTTCGATATAGCACAGCTCTTCATTTAAAATGAAAATCCCTTCAGCAGCTTGTTCGAGTACACTGGCTGCAAGTTTTAAACGTTCTTGAGACGTCCGTTCCTGATGAATGTCACGACGAATACCGACCATGCGCAAGGGCTTACGGTTATCTGGATCGCGTTGAATGACCCGCCCAATATCATGTACCCAACTCCATTTTCCTTGACTGTTTTGAATTCGATAGGTGGCCTCATAACGATCTTTAAATCCACGTAGATGTTGAATCATTGCCGACTTAAAATGAGGAATATCATCAGGATGGATCACATGCTGTAATTGTTGTTGATGCTCTTTCGAATGTCTAAGGGTTTTTTCTTGCTTATAGTTGGTGACAACGATTTTACGATCTTTGATATTCCAATCCCAAGGACGTAAACCGGCGATTTCATGCGCAAGGACTAAATTGGCTTGTTGGTTTTCTAAATCCTTGTTCATTTGCTCAATGTCGAAGGTCCGCTCTTTAACTTTCTGTTCAAGGATTTGGTTACCCAGTTGTAGCTGTAATTCGATGTCTCGTGATTTGTTGACTTCATCTTGGAGCTGCTGACACAGTTCATCAGTCCATTTGACTTGTTGTTTGGCACTATCGACCAGTAGGTTATTTTTGGCATGTAAGGTCGACACACGACGATGAATTCGATATGACGTCATGGCACACATTAGAATCACAATGAGCCCAAAATTAATACTCAGGCTAAATAAGTGATTTGAACCATCTAAGAAAAAGAACTGTGCAATCAGATACGGCACAATAGACGGGATGAAGGCCAAACAAAAATAATTGAGTTTTTGCGTTAAATAGGTCAAACCAAAGGTTTGTGTCACGATCAAGAGTAGGGCGGAGAGCGTTAAGGCCTGAATCGGTTCAAAGCTTTGATTGGTCGCAGGTAAATAGTAAAAAATTAAAAAGATACCGCTCGCAATCAACGTACCAACTGAAAAACACTGAAACTGTAGCCAACGATGCGCAATCATCAGTGAATATTGTTCGGGTTTAAAATAAACGGTGCTCATCAGCCAGCATAAACTGACAAAAACTTCTGTAAAAATAAACCAAATATTGAAATACAAAGATGGCGATTTATAAAAAATTTGATATATCGAAAAAATATATAAGCAAATAATCAGGATACTGACTAAAAAATAGCGGCTATGGCGAATCGTGTTCGCAATTTGAGCAGTATGATTGTACTGCTTGATATATTCATCTTGTTTATACGTCATGAATATAAAAACCCTGCCCTAACTAAATCTAGATCGTTGTATTTGTATTGTTCCTGAGAGTATTTGTTTATTCTTGGTAACAAATCATTTGTTTTTATTGACTCTAGGGTAATTGCGTTACAAATAAAAAGCAATATCAAGGATGCCATCATTGATGCTTTCAGATGAACTATCGAGTAAAAATTAAATAAATTTATAATTTAAAATTGAAAGTGCAACTACAGGTGCAGTTTCTGTGCGAAGGACACGTTCACCGATACACCAGTTCACGAAACCTTTCTCATTTGCTGCGCTGATCTCGGCTTCGCTCAAGCCACCTTCAGGGCCAATCAGTAAGGCAAATTGTGGGTCAGGATCAGCTAATACATCAATTTCATCTTTATTGGGTGCGAGTACCAATTTTGTTGTCGGTAGGTCACTTTCCAACCATTTTTCAAGGGAAAGAGGCGGAAGTACTTTAGGAACAATGTTGAGTCCACACTGTTCGCAAGCAGCAATAGCAATGCCTTGCCAATGGTCAAGTTTCTTTTGATCACGATCGTACTTCAAACGCATCTCACAACGTTCTGAAGTGAGTAGTTGAATTTCAGAAACACCGAGTTCCACCGCTTTTTGAATCGCATAATCCATGCGGTCGCCTTTGCTCATCACTTGACCCAATAGTGCAGTAAAATGTGGTGTGCGATTGCTTGGATTGAATTGCAAAACTTGGACGGCAGCCGACTTTTTAGCGATTTCAACCAATTCAACATGGTATTCGCCACCTTGCCCATTGAACAAAGTGGCTGTTTCGCCCACTTGAGCACGTAAAACTTTTACCCAGTGATGAAACACTGTTTCCGTTAATTCAACAGTCGTACCAACAGTTAAATCAGCTTCAATATAAAAACGTGGCATTAAAGTTTTACTCTCAAAAAGGTCGAAATGTCTTATGCAAGACCGAGGTCTTTCACAAGTTGACGTGTAGGGTCAGTGGTGTTCATGGTGTAGAAGTGCAGGCTTGGCGCACCACCAGCAATCAGACGTTCGCAAAGTTTTACAATCACTTCATGACCAAAGGCTTTGATTGACGCTGTATCGTCGCCATAAGTCGCAAGCTGTTTGCGAATCCAACGTGGAATTTCTGCACCTGTACCATCAGCAAAGCGAATTAAATTACTTGCATTGGTAATAGGCATGATGCCTGGAGCGACAGGAATGTTCACGCCTTCTTTTTGAATGCGTTCTACAAAGTAGAAGTAGGCATCTGGATTGAAGAAGAACTGTGTGAGTGCTGCGTTAGCGCCCGCATTGGCTTTGTCGCAGAAACGTTTGATGTCGAGATCAAAGCTGTCTGCTTGCGGGTGCATTTCTGGGTATGCTGCAACTTCAATTTTGAAATGATCACCAGTGTGCTCACGGATGAAACGCACAAGATCTGTTGCATAAGGCAATTCGCCCAAGCCCACTTGACCAGACGGCAAGTCGCCGCGCAGCGCAACAATACGGTCAATGCCTTGCGATTTATACAAATCTAGCAATTCAGCAATACGTTCTTTGCTGTCACCAATACAAGACAGGTGAGGGGCAACCGGTGTGCCTTTACCGTTGAAATCATTCAATGTAGACAAAGTGCGTTCACGGGTAGAACCGCCTGCACCGTATGTTACAGAGAAAAATTCAGGATTTAATAATTGAAGTTCTTGGTGTACAACTTTAAGTTTTTCCGCGCCCGCATCAGTTTTGGTCGGGAAGAACTCAAAGGAAATAGGAATCTGTTTTGACATGTTCAAATCCTTTTTTATAAATACTTTTATTTAAAAAAATCCCCTCATCCTAACCTTCTCCCAGAGGGAGAAGCGACTTCCATTATGAAAGTAATAGTGATTTGGAGTTAACATCAAATTTGCTTTCACAATGAAGAGTTCCCTCTCCTTTTAGGAGAGGGTTAGGGAGAGGTATTTATAAAACTTAGTATTTATAAGCCTCAGCTTTGAACGGGCCTTCAACTTGAACACCGAGGTAATCCGCTTGTTCTTGAGTCAAAGTCGTTAATACGCCACCGAAACCTGCAACCATTGCAGCAGCAACTTCTTCGTCTAATTTCTTAGGAATAAGTTCTACGCGGATCGCAGCTTGTTTTTGATCTTCAGGAAGATCAGCAAATTTTTCAGCGAATAGGTGCATTTGACCCAATACTTGGTTAGCAAAAGAACCATCCATAATACGTGATGGGTGACCAGTTGCATTACCAAGGTTCACCAAACGGCCTTCAGAAAGAAGGATTAAGTAATCGTTTTCATTTTCTGTACGATACACTTGGTGAACTTGTGGCTTCACTTCAACCCACTTGTAACCACGTAAGTAATTTGTGTCGATTTCAGTATCGAAATGACCGATGTTACAAACTACAGCGCCAGCTTTTAATGAATCAAGCATTGCAGCGTCACATACGTGGTAGTTACCAGTTGTTGTTACGATCAAGTCAGTATTTTGAAGAAGATCAAGGTTGATGTCTTCTTTCTTACCCGTTTGAATGCCATTTTTATACGGAGCAACAACTTCGAAACCGTCCATGCATGCTTGCATTGCACAGATAGGGTCAACTTCAGTGACACGTACAATCATGCCTTCTTGACGAAGTGATTGAGCAGAACCTTTACCTACGTCACCATAACCGATTACAAGCGCACGACGACCAGATAAAAGCATATCTGTACCACGTTTGATTGCATCGTTAAGTGAGTGACGGCAGCCGTATTTGTTGTCGTTTTTAGACTTAGTGACAGAGTCATTTACGTTAATTGCTGGAACTTTTAAAGTACCGTCGCGGTGCATTTCGTAAAGACGTTGAACACCTGTAGTGGTTTCTTCTGTAATACCGTGGATTTTAGCAATCACTTCAGGATATTTTTCGTGAACAAGCGCAGTTAAGTCACCGCCATCATCCAGAATCATGTTTGCATCCCAAGGTGTACCGTTCACATTGATTTGCTGTTCAAGACACCACATGTATTCTTCTTCAGTTTCGCCTTTCCAAGCAAATACAGGAATACCTGCAGCAGCGATTGCAGCAGCAGCGTGGTCTTGAGTAGAGAAGATGTTGCATGAAGTCCAGCGTACTTCTGCGCCCAATTCAACTAGAGTTTCAATTAAAACTGCAGTTTGAATGGTCATGTGGATACAGCCAAGGATTTTCGCACCAGCAAGCGGTTTAGCCGCTGCATAGCGTTTGCGAAGACCCATGAGGGCTGGCATTTCTGCTTCTGCGAGTTTGATTTCTTTACGGCCGTAGTCAGCTAGTGAAATGTCGGCAACTTTATAATCTGTAAATGAAGCATTAACCGCGTTCATCACGATCTCCTTAATAAAAACAATTGATCATTATGTTCGCGGATGCCGTTGTTGATTGGAACGAGTGTCCAACCGAATCGTCGAGCCTAGCGATCTTATATTTAGTGCCTATAAGAAAGTCGCAGCATCCCTCGACTAGGGCAGTATTGTACTTGGAAATAGAGTGAGTTCCAATCAAAAATTGGTTAATATATAGATGAATAATCTGATAATAAAAAGATAATAGACTTCTTTCATAATTCATTTTTTGCTCAGCTCTAAATTATAGATTCCCGCAATTAAATTGAATCTTAAGCCCAGTCTTTTTCCTCGATTACG
>NZ_JBLIYY010000027.1:0-26153 GCF_057480965.1 Acinetobacter sp. P37
TACGTGTGAAGTATTAATTGTAATACCACGTGCTTTTTCTTCTGGTGCAGAGTCGATTGCAGCGTAATCTTTCGCTTCACCACCGAATTTTTTTGCACATACAGTTGCAATTGCAGCTGTTAAAGTAGTTTTACCGTGGTCGACGTGACCAATTGTACCCACGTTAACGTGTGGCTTATTACGTTCGAACTTAGCCTTAGCCATGAGATCTTCCTTTTTAAACTACTCATGCAGGGATACTGCATGAGCATTTGGTTTTTAACTATGAATTAGTTTGGGCTTATAGTAATCGAAAGATTACTCGTCGTCACCTTTTTTACCGCCAGATTGGAACTTAGCGATGATGCCTTCAGCCACGTTACGTGGTGTTTCAGCGTATTTAGCGAATTCCATAGAATAAGTCGCACGACCTTGAGACATAGAACGCATATGAGTTGCGTAACCAAACATCTCAGAAAGTGGAACTTCTGCACGGATAGCTTTAGTACCACCAGGTAAATCGTCCATACCTTGAACAAGACCACGACGACGGTTTAAGTCACCCATGATATCGCCCATGTAGTCTTCTGGAGTTTCTACTTCAACTTTCATGATAGGCTCAAGAAGAACAGGATCTGCTTTCATGAAACCGTCACGGAATGCGTAAGAACCAGCCATTTTGAACGATAATTCGTCAGAGTCGACGTCATGGTAAGAACCATCGAACAATGTCGCTTTGATGCCAACAACTGGATAACCAGCTAGGACACCATTCTTCATACGTTCTTGGATACCTTTGTCAACCGCACCGAAGAATTCTTTAGGTACTACACCACCAACAACTTCTTCAGCGAACTCGTAATCTTTGCCAGCATCTTCAGCAAGTGGTTCTAAACGTACGTATACGTGACCAAACTTACCTTTACCACCAGTTTGACGTACGAACTTACCTTCTTGTTCAACTGACTTTTTAATAGTTTCACGATACGCAACCATTGGTTTACCAATGTTCGCTTCAACGTTGAATTCACGCTTCATACGGTCAACAATAATGTCAAGGTGAAGCTCACCCATACCAGCAATAATTGTTTGACCAGATTCTTCGTCAGTACGTACGCGGAATGAAGGGTCTTCTTTCGCCAAACGACCTAAAGCAACTGACATTTTTTCTTGGTCTGCTTTAGTTTTAGGCTCAACCGCAAGCGCAATTACTGGCTCTGGGAATTCCATACGCTCTAGTGTAATTACATTATTTTCATCACATAATGTATCACCAGTAGTAGTATCTTTAAGACCTACACATGCTGCGATATCACCCGCACGAATTTCTTCAATATCGTGACGGTCATTTGCGTGCATCTGTACGATACGGCCAACACGTTCGCGCTTCATTTTAACTGGGTTATAGCAAGGGCTACCTGCTTTAAGCACACCAGAGTAAACACGTACGAATGTTAAGTTACCTACAAATTTGTCGTTCATGATTTTGAACGCAAGCGCAGAGAACGGAGCATCATCAGACGCTTCACGAGAACCTTCAGTTTCGTCTTTGTCGTCAAGGATACCTTTAATCGCCTCGACATCAGTCGGCGCAGGTAAGAATTCAATTACAGCATCCAACATACGTTGAACACCTTTGTTTTTGAACGCTGAACCACAAAGCATTGGTTGAATTTCATTCAACAATGTACGTGCACGTAAACCTGAAACGATTTCTTCTTTAGTTAACTCACCTTCTTCAAGGTACTTGTCCATGAGTTCTTCTGATGCTTCCGCAGCAGCTTCAACCATGTTAGTACGCCATTCGTTAGCAGTATCAACTAATTCAGCAGGGATTTCGCCATATTCAAACTTCATACCTTGAGACGCTTCGTCCCAGATAATCGCTTTCATTTCGATTAGGTCAACAACACCCTGGAAGTTTTCTTCTGCACCGATTGGAACAACGATTGGCACTGGATTACCACCAAGACGTGTTTTAACTTGTTCAACAGCACGGAAGAAGTTCGCACCAGTACGGTCCATTTTGTTCACGAATGCAATACGTGGAACTTTATATTTATTTGCTTGACGCCATACAGTTTCAGACTGAGGTTGTACACCACCTACAGCACAGTAAACCATGCATGCACCATCAAGAACACGCATAGAACGTTCAACTTCAATAGTGAAGTCTACGTGTCCTGGGGTATCAATTACGTTAATACGGTGCTGTTCGAATTGGTTACCCATCCCTTTCCAGAAGCATGTTACTGCCGCTGAGGTAATAGTAATACCACGTTCTTGCTCTTGTTCCATCCAGTCTGTAGTTGCAGAACCTTCGTGAGTTTCACCAAGTTTGTGACTCTCACCTGTGTAGAACAAAATACGTTCTGAAGTGGTAGTTTTACCAGCATCAATGTGCGCAGAGATACCAATGTTACGATAACGAGAAATTGGGGTTTGACGAGCCATGATTTCTAGCATTCCTAAATTTTGTTGTTTAAAACAGGACGCTTTAAGCTGCATAGCAACTTAAAGCGATTCGATGACAAAACAGTGACAACTGATTTGTCACCCTCCTGAATAGGGGCTGTTTTATCCGCTTAGAAACGGTAATGAGAGAAGGCTTTGTTGGCTTCAGCCATACGATGCACATCTTCACGTTTTTTGATCGCTGCGCCTTTACCTTCAGCTGCATCAAGCAACTCACCAGCAAGACGTAAAGCCATAGTTTTTTCAGAACGCTTAGCAGCAGCATCTACTAACCAACGCATAGCCAAGGCAGTACGACGGGATGGGCGTACTTCCATAGGCACTTGGTATGTAGCACCACCAACACGGCGTGCTTTTACTTCGACCATAGGACGAACTTTTTCAAGAGTAGTCTCGAAAAATTCAACTGGGTCTACTTTAGATTTTTCTTGAACGCGGTCTAAAGCACCGTAAACGATACTTTCAGCAATAGATTTTTTACCATCTTGCATTACGTGGTTCATGAATTTAGCGATTGTTTGGCTGCTGAACTTAGGATCCGGAAGGATTTCACGGGCAGCAACTACGCGACGTCTTGGCATTTTAATACACCTAATAAATATGACACTTCAGGTTACTCCAGCAGGTGCACAAAGTGTCATGTGCTTTCGCTGGCCTTACTATACGTCGCTTGGAATTTTCACAAAAAATGCAGAAATCAGACAAGCGAGACGATAAAGGATTGCAGTTCTAAGGAACTAAGAAGTTAATCTTTTCAGATTATTTCTTAGGACGTTTAGCACCGTATTTAGAACGAGACTGGTTACGATCTTTAACACCAGCACAGTCTAAAGAACCACGAACGGTATGGTAACGTACACCCGGTAAATCTTTAACACGACCACCACGGATAAGAACAACACTGTGCTCTTGTAGGTTATGGCCTTCACCACCGATGTAGCTAGAAACTTCGAAACCTGAAGTTAAGCGAACACGGCAAACTTTACGCATTGCTGAGTTAGGTTTTTTAGGTGTAGTTGTGTAAACACGTGTACAAACACCACGACGTTGTGGACAAGCCTTCAACGCAGGAACTTTAGATTTTTCAACTAAAGTTGTACGACCCTTACGGATCAACTGATTTGTTGTTGCCATTTGGCAATTCTCCCGTTAATAAAAAGCCCCAAAAAATACTACTTTTTGAGGGCATGCAATTGTAAGCGAAGACTTAAAATTGGTCAACAATATACGATCATCGAAAACATTTATTCATCATGAGTTGCGCAATTTTTCACCCACAAATAAATAGTTTATTTTTCAGAAGAATCTGCTGATTTTTTTGTAACTTTATCTACGGTTGCTGTTTTGGCTTTACGCGGCTTAGTTTTGGGTGCAGCTTTTTCCACTGGGACATCCTCCTGCTGTACAGATTCCAACACCTCAAACTCATCTTTTTCAGCTAAAGCAGGTTTTTGCGCAGCCCCGAGTGCATGAGGCTCAACAACTTTCTCCGCAAGTGCCTCCAAACCTTCTGAGACTTTTTGTTCCTGCTCTACTTCCACTTCGGCTGCATCAGAGTTTTTAACTTGTGCTTTTTTAGTGACTTTTACTGCGCGGATACTCTCATGACCTGTAACATCTATGGTCTGATCTAGTACCGGCTCAGCCAAATCAATATCTTTCGCCTTAATACCTTCTAGTAATTTAGGTGTTGCTTGAGCAAGCAACTCAAGAGATCGCTCATAGGCATGTAAAGGTGACAAGCTAATATCCTGATGCTGCAAAATATATTGGCGCGCATTAGAAAAGACTTGCTGTGCCTTCTGATTCACTTCATCCACTAAACGGCGACTATACACCACACTTACACCAACACTCGCCACAGGAGATAATCGTGATAGCTGATTTAACAATGAAACTTTTGGCATTTGATTGAGCCATGCCCACTTAAACTGACCATTTTCATCTAGTACATATTTTTTCAATGCTGCTGCATCAGTATCTGAACCCACCAATTGCTGCAATTGATGTAAATCACTATTTTGTAGCGTACTACTCAGAGCTTTTATTGCCATAAGCAAAGTTTGTTTTTCTGCAATTAAACTCAAGTCGACCTGTTTAAAAATAAACTGAATAATATCTTGGTCACTTTCTTTGCTTAAGTCGAAACCATAAGAACGTCCAACTTGATAAATCACTCGCAGAGTCATAATCAGTGAAGCAGGGATATCAATACTTGAACCAATGACACCTGTCGCACCTGTTAAAGCCCCTTGAATCGAAGCAATCCATTTATTTTGCTCACCCAGAGCCTGACTAATACGACGCGAACGATCGACATCTTGTGTCAACTCTTCTAAATCACGTACCCCAGCTTCATCCAGTACAGCATCTACAGATGAAATATCCGAACTAAAATGATTAAGTCGATCAAATAAATAATCAGAAATTTTGTCACTAAATTGAGGAGCAACAAAATTAGCCACATTATTTACAGTATTAAAATGTCGACCGAATAATTGTCTAGAAACATTTGGAACGTGTTCACGTAAGATTTGCTGTGGATTATCATATTTTTTTACATCAAATACGCCCGCTTGCCTTGAATGACCCTCCAAGGTTTGACCATTTTTTTGAGGTTGAATGACCTTAGTTACGGATTCGGGTGCGACATGATTAATGATGGACACCCCAGTAGAACTGAGCTTTTTAGCCACTCCAAAGGCGTTTGAGAGTAGACCTGCCGTTGGTTTATTATTCGTTTTCACCATTCCCCACCTCATTAAAACTATTCTTGAAATTATTGATAAATACTAGGTGTAGTCAAACTTTATCACAACTTGAATATGTATCTTTAAGTTAAGTTTTTTGCTGCAAAGTTGCAAATTAGCTCAGTCAACAATAGGCATAGGATTTGCCATAAGAATTCAAAAAGCTTTCTGCTATCATTATTCCAATCAAATTATATGAGTTCGCCTATTTAGAAAGTTTCCTTCGTATACTTTCTATAGCTTGCTCACACACTACCTATAAAGGATCTGTAGATGAAACGTGTTGTAATCACTGGTATGGGCATCAACTCATGCATTGGTAATACATTAGAAGATGTCACTCATTCTTTGCAAAACGGGATTTCTGGAACACGTTTCAACCCAAGTTATGCTGAACTTAATTTTAAAAGTCATGTCAGTGCGGCTGCAGAACAAAACTTTGACGGTATTGACCGCCGTTTAAAACGCTTTATGGGCGTATGCGCAATGTATGCATACAACTCAGCTTTGGCTGCGGTAGAAAATGCAGGCTTAACAGCAGAACAAATCGGTGGTAATCCACGTTACGGTATTGCGGGTGGGTCAGGTGGTGGTTCAACTGCATCTGTTGTTGAAATGAAAGAACTTCTAGACACCAAAGGTGCACGTAAAGTTGGTCCATTCTTTGTACCACGTAATATGACCAACACCATTACTGCAAACGTGGGTGTTGCATTTAAAATGCAAGGTATTGCACACACCATTACTAGCGCATGTGCAACATCTGCAGATGCCATTGGTTATGCATACAATTTGATTCAATTAGGCAAACAAGACTTAATGCTTGCCGGTGGTGGTGAAGAAGACCATTGGTCACAAAGTCTTTTATTTGATGCAATGGGTGCACTTTGTTCAAAATACAATGACACTCCTGAAACTGCTTCCCGCCCTTACTCTGCTGACCGTGACGGTTTCGTGATCGCTGGCGGCGGTGGCTTCGTTGTACTAGAGTCACTTGAACATGCTCAAGCACGTGGTGCAAACATTTTGGCTGAAGTTGTCGGCTATGCAGCAAATTCTGACGGC
Organism: Acinetobacter sp. P37; assembly: GCF_057480965.1. Lineage (NCBI taxonomy): Bacteria > Pseudomonadati > Pseudomonadota > Gammaproteobacteria > Moraxellales > Moraxellaceae > Acinetobacter > Acinetobacter sp. P37. The sequence goes on from NZ_JBLIYY010000027.1 coordinate 6,270, forward strand.
GCTGACATGGTTGCACCATCGGGCGAAGGTGCGACGCGTTGTATCCTTATGGCTTTAGAAGAAGCTAAACAACATGGTGTAGATACCATCGACTATGTTAATACACATGGTACATCTACTCCGGCAGGCGATGTCACTGAACTTAAAGCGATGGAGCGTGCTTTCGGTGAAGGGCAAGTTCCTCCGCTCAGCTCAACCAAGTCGATGACCGGTCACAGTCTGGGTGCTGCAGGTGTACAAGAAGCGATTTACTCTATTTTAATGATGCAAAATGACTTTATAGCACCGAACATCAACGTGACTGAACTTGACGAAGGCGCAAAACCTTTTGATATCGTACTTGAAAAACGTGATGCAAAATTGAATACTGTGATGAGTAACAGTTTTGGTTTTGGCGGTGTAAACGCTTGCCTCGTTTTCAAAAAATGGGAAGCATAATATAAAGTTTGCTGCTTTGGCGCTTCGGTGCCAAAGCACATACCCACCGCCCTTTTAAGGGTTAATATATGGATGCTCCATCAGATGCTTTCCTCTGGGTAAAAGCATTGCATATCATCGCAGTTGTTTGCTGGTTCGCAGCGCTATTTTATCTCCCTCGCCTTTTTGTCTACCATGCTATGAGTGAAGATGCTACCAGTCATCAGCGCTTTCAAATCATGGAACGTAAGCTATACCGCGGCATTATGTGGCCCGCTATGATTGCTACACTGATCACTGCGCACTTCCTCGTCGATTGGGGTGATGCAACACGACACTACCATGAAGCGCTTTGGTTCTATTTAAAAGTTGGATTGGTGGGACTATTGGTGATTTATCATTTTGTTTGTGGTTATTACCGTAAAAAGCTTATCGAAAATGCACATTATAAGTCGCATAAATTCTGGCGTTATTTTAATGAAATGCCCACTTTGATTTTATTTGCGGTTGTCATTTTAGTTGTAGTGAAGCCAAGCTTCTAAACGACTGTAAAAAAGCCCCTACTCATTGGGGCTTTTTTATTTCTATACCAAAATGTTTATATACAAAAACTACAACTGCACACAGCTATCTAAAATATTCCAATTGTGTGCTCTAAATTGCTCACGCGGATACGGCACTTCAGCACACAACATCCCCTCTTTCTTAAAGAAACGTCGACCGTGGCTATTTTGACTCAACTGCGTTAAATCAGTCGCCCCCCCCTGATTCAACAAATTAAAAATCATAATACGATCATTCAAAATATGCCCTGCAAGCACAGAGTGCTCCCAAGGCACCCCCTCTATATTGGACAAAGTATTGCCCAAATAATTTTTGATATACCAAGATGAATACTGTCCCTGTTTTTAACCACCCTGCATCCTAAACGAATCATAAGAAAGCTCAGATAGCTGTGCCGCCTCTTCATATTGCTTAAACAATTGATTTGCAGTTTGATTTGGCAAATACAACCAATACATCAAGGAGGTATTCCAGCCCGATGATTGCTGCACCTGCTTCAACACCGCATATACGCCATAGGCTTCCAATTGCGCTGCTGAGCGCAAACTCAACTGACGAGTACTTAAAGGCTCCAAATAAACTACTTGTCCAGTCTTTAATTGTTCATTACGTATAATTCAGACATAACGTGCCAGCCAGTTTTGAATCAGCATCCTTTCAACCAATGAATTCGGGCGCTCAAGCATCTGCTGCAATCTTTGATATTCAGCCATATATGCATCCAGCTTATCCTCTTTATTTAACGCAATATTGATCTGATAAAGGATCGCCAACTGATTTAAATACTTAAGTCTGGATATGTGGAATTGCTCGGCATACTTAGACTGCGGTATTGGTCTGCATGCTGCAACCATGTGTTAAAGCGCTGCAACGGCACCTTTTGAATTATTTCAGCCGCATTATATTCAACCCCACCATTCACGCATACAAAAAAAAGCCATCACAAGATGGCTTTTTGTTTTAAACGCAAATACTTATGCAGGAATACGCAGTACTTGCCCTGGGAAAATGTCATCGGCATTTTTTAACAAAGGACGGTTCGCTTCAAAAATTTTATTGTATTGATTTGCATCACCATAAAATTCTTTAGAGATTTTAGACAAATTATCTCCTGATTTAACAGTGTAGAATTTACTTTCAGGCTCAGGACTCGTCACTGTTAACTGATCATCCACTTGCGCCACATGATCAATATTTCCTACTGCTAAGATAATCTTTTCACGATCTGCTTGGCTTTGTACCTGACCTTTCACTGTTGCTAGATCTGAAGTCCCGTTATAACTCACAGACAAGCCTGTTACAGGTAAGCCCAGTGCTTTGATATGACCCAATAACTTATTGGCAATTTCTTGTGCAGATGGTTCAGAAGGTGTTGCTGGCGCTGCCTGAGGTTCTGCAGGCGCTGTATTTTTTTTACCAATACCTTTTACAAAATCAAAAAGACCCATGTTTTTCTCCGTTGTTTTTACTGTTTTAAATCATTTAACTATTGTTCAAACTCTATTTTTATAGCTAAAAAATAACCGCTTTTGAGTTGTTGTTGGTGACAGAAACGTAAGCTAATGTAAAAACAAAATATTCGGCATAAAAAAAGCCACCGAATGGTGGCTTTTTAAATCAGCATCGCTGAAATCTAAAATTAACCTAGTTTCTTAGAAACGTAGTCAATTGCAGATTGTACAGTAGTGATTTCGTTTGAATCTTCATCAGGAATAGTGATGTCGAAATCGTTTTCGAAAGACATAACTAATTCAACTAGGTCTAGAGAGTCTGCACCTAAGTCATCCATGAAAGAAGCTTCGTTTTTGATCTCGTCTGCTTTAAGACCAAGTTGTTCAGCTACTGCTTGTTTTACGCGTTGTTCGATATCGCTCACAGGAATTCTCCTCATTGCTTGTGGCGTTTTTAATGCCGTTAGTTTAATTGAATCTAAATCGTTTTGAAAGTTTATACTTGAGCGCTTAGCTCATGTATAAACCACCATTTACATGTAATACAGTTCCGGTAATGTAACTTGCCTTTTCAGAAGCAAGAAAACTTACGGCATTTGCGATATCTTGCGGCTCACCTAAACGGTTTAAGGCCACTTGATCACTCATCTTTTTACGAATTTCTTCGCTTAACTGTTCTGTCATTTCTGTTGCAATAAAGCCCGGAGCCACTGCATTTACAGTGATTTGGCGGCTTCCCATCTCTTTTGCAAGGCTGCGACCAAAGGCCTCAATCCCTGCTTTTGCAGCAGAATAGTTTGCTTGTCCCGGGTTAGCAAAATGTGCAACCACAGAACTAATATTAATAATTCGGCCAAAACGTGCTTTGGTCATGCCCTTTAAAACACGTTTAGAAAGTCGATAAACGGCTTTCAAATGAATGTTGAGAATGTCATCCCAATCATCTTCTGACATACGAAGTAACAAATTATCTTTGGTAATACCAGCATTGTTCACTAAAACCAATACTGAACCAAAGTTTTGCTCAATGTCTGATACCAATGCATCAATTGCAGTTGCATCACGTACATCTAGAACTTTACCCGCACCATTTTCAGCAAAAGCAGCAGATAATTTTTCCGCACCCGCTTCTGAAGTTGCAGTACCTACAACAAAATAACCGTCTTGAATCAATTGCTGAGCAATTGCTGCTCCAATCCCTCGGCTCGCACCTGTTACTAAAGCAACTTTGCGTTCTTGTGTCATGCAATTTTCCCTTCTGCCACTAAAATGGCATTCAGTGCATCTTCCATACGACCTTTCGTGTCGAGTGGGAATGCTTTTTCAATATTTGGCAAACGTTTTGCGAGATTCGCAAGGACATTACCCGGACCACATTCAGCAATGTACTGAATACCTTGGTCTTGCAAATACTGCATGGTCTTTGTCCACTGTACAGATTGGTATAACTGTGCAGTTAACGCCTGACGTAATTGCGCTACATCAGTCGCGATTTCAGCGCCTACATTTTGTATTACAGGTATAGTAGGCAGCTCAATGGCAGTTTGTTCCAATGCTGTCGCAAACTGTTCAGCAGCAGGTTTCATCAATGCACAATGCGATGGCACAGAAACCGGAAGTGCAATTGCCTTACCGCCATTATCTTTAGCAGCAGCCATAACCGCTTCAACCATGGCTTTATCACCCGCAATGACAACTTGACCTTGTGCATTGTAGTTTGCAGCATCTACTGAACCTGGGCCTTCTGCTTGAGCACAAAGTTCAATGACTTTGGCATCATCTAGACCCAAAATTGCCGCCATTGCACCTTGACCTTCAGGTACAGCACTTTGCATTAACTGACCACGTAGGTTCACCAGTTTAACGGCATCACCTAGGCTCATCGCACCTGCAGCAACCAAGGCGCTGTATTCACCTAATGAGTGACCTGCAAGGTATTTCGGTGCAACACCACCTAACTCTAACCACACACGCCATAAAGCAATACTGGCAGTCAGGAGTACAGGTTGAGTAAATTCTGTTTGGTTTAACCCTTCACCACTTTGAGCAATTTGCCAAAGATCAAAGCCAGCCGCTTCTGATGCTTCTGCAAATGTTGCTTGCACACTACTAAACTGTTCTGCAAGTTCAGCGAGCATGCCGACTTTCTGTGACCCTTGACCCGGGAACACGAATGCAGTTTTAGTAGCTTGAGCTGCTTGGTCGAGTTGTTTAGCAGACATAAAAAAATCCTTTATCAAGACTGGTGAATTTATGCTATTTGGACATTTATTCAACACAATCCCATGTAAGCTTGTTTCAGGGACGGAAATTTAACACTTAATTTTTGTCTTGGTAATTGCCAAATGCAACAAAAAATCGGTACAAAAAAAGGGAGCTTAACGCTCCCATTTTTTCTACTAAGCTTGACGCTTAATACATCACCAATTATTCAGCAGATGCTTTAGCGAATAATTGACGACCACGGTAGATACCATCTTTAGATACGTGGTGACGACGGTGAGTCTCGCCAGTAGCTTGGTCTACAGTTAATGCATTCTCGGTTAAAGCGTCATGTGAACGGCGCATGTCACGGCGAGAGCGACTTTTACGGTTTTGCTGAACGGCCATGATGGCTCCTTACAAAGATCGAAAAAATGGATCAGAACAAATTCGATTGTCTTATACTCAAGAGTATAACACAAAAATTAGTTAAGTTTACCCTTCAAACCTGCCAAAACATCAAACGGGTTGTCCCGTTTTTCTTCAACAAGCTCTTCAGCGGCAGGTTGATGCTTATGTTCACAAGCGTCATGCTTAGGTGACAAAGGCATCAACAATAACAATTCATCCTCTATCAGTGATAGTAAATCAGCAGTCGCAGGCGCATCATATGAACCTTTGGTTGTTGCTTCACTTTCACCTAAAACGATGAAATCAGCATCCTCATCCAAGCGCTCTATCAGTGACTCGTCATCTACAAGAGCTAGATGAAAACTTGAAACAAGTGGGATCTCAACAGTATCCAGACAACGCTGGCATTCCATTGGAACATTTGTTTCAACATGACCATCTAGCCATACAATGCGATGATAAGCATCCATTGATAGCTTACAGTCTATGTTAATCAATTGATCATCAATTGATCCAACAGCTTCACGAGCAATGCGAACAAAGCGAGATAATGGCAGTGTTCCTGACCATTTAAAGCCCTGTTCAGCCCATTTAAACGGCTCAATCTGTGCCGGAAAGGTATTTGCTGACATAATTAAGGCGGCAATTCTACAAATTCATCAGTACTCTGTCAAAGATTAAGATACAATTTTGTACTTATTTAGACAGACCATTTGGGTAACTTAAGTTATGCATCTGTTGCAGCCGCAAACAGAAGTGAATGTTTCATCACTTATGAGCACAATTTCAACGCTTGATTCTGACATTTCAACCGACCAAGTGCAACTCTCGGCTTGGGAGAAACTTTCCACAGAAGCAGAACACGTCGATTGGCTCATCTTACACTTTAATCATTGGTTTTCCCACCTGAATGTGTGCTTAGTGAAAGGTGACTGTGAGCCCGAGTACTTTCCTGCCGATTTAAACGGCCCTGCCCGCATTCAATTTGCTCATGGTTATTTCAATAGCGCCTTGCATGAAATTAGTCATTGGACTATTGCTGGTGATCAACGCCGTTTACTTCCCGATTTAGGCTATTGGTATGCACCAGATGGTCGTAGCAAAGAGCAACAAGCCCTCTTTGAACAAGTTGAGATTAAGCCGCAAGCGATCGAATGGTTATTTGCCAAAGCCTTTGGGCGTAAGTTTCGTGTCTCACTCGACAACCTCACCGGTGAAGGAGGAGATGGCAGCAGCTTTAAAGATAATGTCTATGCTCAATTACAGGCTTATTTTAAAGGCGAAGCCAAACTTCCACGCGATGCTTGGCGCTTTATCCAATGCATTTGCCACTGTACACGTGCTGGCAAAATGTTACAGGCGAATGAATTTCAACGTGAAATGCTTGATTAAATTATACAATTTGACTGCATTTCACATTGCACAAAGCGAATAGACCGCGACATAATGTCTAGAGCTTTTAATAATAAGAGGAAAACGACATGTTGCATTTAAGAATACATCCGGAAAATCCTCAGCCCCGTTTAATTACGCAGGCCGTTGAACGGATTCGTGCCGGCGATGTGGTGGTTTATCCTACAGATGCCGCCTATGCCATCGGTTGCCAGATTGGGAACAAAAATGCCATGGAACGCATTGCCCAAATTCGTCAGCTCGATGCTAAACATCAATATGCGATTATTTGTGCAGATTTATCTGACATTGCCACTTATGCCAAAGTCGACAATGCCATGTATCGTTTATTGAAAAATAACACCCCTGCTGTCACTACCTTTATTTTACCTGCGACCAGTGAAGTTCCTCGCCGTTTAATGCATCCTAAAAAGAAAACCATTGGACTCCGTATTCCGAGCAACCCGATTTGCCAATTATTACTCCAAGAATTGGGTGAGCCTTTATTAACATCGACCTTAATTTTACCGGGTCAAAAAGAACCGATTGATGATCCTTACGAAATTGAACTGCAAATCGGTAAACGCATAGATGTATTGATTGATGGAGGTTTAGGTACTTTGAATACCACTAGCGTTGTAAACCTTGCAGGTGAATACCCAGAAGTGATCCGCCGCGGTGTCGGTGATGTCAGTGCCTTTGAATAGCATGTACTGTTAAATACATGCTGTTACCGATCAGAGGCACAGCATGTAAAGGTCATCTGCTCAAAACGCAGTTAAAGCACCTTTCGATAAAGGAATCGACCTGATGACTTTATTTCAAATTTTACTCAAACTCCAAAATGCGACAGACCTCAGTATCTCTAAGAAAAACAGTCTCAATCATCTTGCTATATATGCCAGTGAGCCATGGACGTTAGAATCCACGGCTCAACTAAGGGCAGCATCTGATAAAAATTTAATTTCATCAACATCACCACCTCAGGCTTTTCATTATTTTCTACATACATCAACAGTCAAATCGCTGTTTAAACGTAGAGCTAATCAAAACCTCTGTTCGCAAGCGCAGTGCCAAGTCATCATCGAATTTGCACTTGAACAAAGGGTCTTACTAACAGGTTCAAAGCCTTGATCGTGTACTTTTGCTCAAGCGCAATAAAGCTGCATAAATTCCTTTAAATGAATTTTTTGTTGCCCCTGCTCATCAAAGTTGTTTGTATCGAGCCATGCTGTATAAGCTTGAGACAATATTGGCCAATCCTGATCCAACATCGCAAACCAAGCAGTATCACGATTACGACCTTTCACAATCACATGTTGACGAAACAACCCTTCAAATTGAAAGCCAAAACGTAAAGCTGCATTTTTCGAAGGTGTGTTCAAGTCATCACACTTCCACTCCACCCGTCGATATCCCGCTGCAAAGCATGCTTTTAACAATAGATAAATGGCTTCTGTTGCGGCGGTTGATCGCTTCATTAAACTTGAAAAATAGACATTACCAATTTCGATGACAGCATGTGCTGGGCGTACATTGAGCAAAGCAACCCATCCTACAATGGCATCACCAACCTCAATGACATAATGCATCGAACCCGCAAAATGAAAGGATTGCTGAAAATAATCACGCAATTGCTGCATGCTTTGAATTTGAGAATAAGGCAAATACGTCCAACAGCGTTCATCGGGTTCTTGTTGTACTGTCTGCCATAGCCGCTGCAAAAGACTTTCATCAAGCTGATCGGGCAACATTGGAATAAGTCGAACAGATTGCCCCTCTTCGGTTTTACACCTGAACTGGCAAGGTTCAAACTGCGCCAACGTCATCCCTACGGCCTGACCCCATTGATTATATTGTTGTGGCATAGCAAATATTCTTTTAGTCAATTCATTCAAATCATTTCATGCTGGACGCCCATCATCCAGATATCACAGCTTAAATGAGTTCATTGAGTGATGAGTGTATTTTTTACAATTAACACAAGATGTGATCGATATCACAGCTTTAAAATTTTACATGTGTATAAATAAAGCCTATTCCCTATAAATTTTAAGTTTTTTACCCAATTCAACCGTTCAGTAATTTCTTTAAACGCATTTTTCCATTACACTATTCCTTATAACTTTTGTGCTTTTACTTTCGATGTGAGATCGAAGCGAAAGCTGTCTGCATGCCTTTGAAAATTCGCGTGGCCTATAATTGCAATGAACCAAACTGTCCATAATTCTATGGAAGATGCTCCACACATTCGCGTTTTGGATGAGTGGCAAGAAGCTATTCCAGAAGATTTGTACATTCCACCCGCTGCATTTGAAATTCTATTAGAGCATTTCGAAGGACCACTCGACTTTCTGATTTACCTGATTCAAAAAAATGGCTTCGACTTATTACAAGTCGATATTGCCCCGATTGCATCCCAATATTTGTCTTATATGGATGCAATGAAATCCCTAGATATTGAATTAACCGCAGACTATATGGTGATGGCAGCCCTATTGGCCGATTTAAAATCGCGCCTATTATTGCCAAAACCTAAATCGACCGCGGCACATGAACAAGATCCTAAACAAGAATTGATTGACCGTTTAGAAACGTATTTGCGCATCAAACAAGCTGCGGAAAGATTAGGTCAAATGTCAGTGTTGGATCGAGATACATTCGATACCAATGTCAGTTTAGGAACGATTATCGAAACCAATGATGGCTATGACATTCAATTACTTCGTGATGCCATACTCTGTGTTTTTAATCGACCAGAACCGGTTACCCACCAAATTTTACAAGAGCCTGTCTTACTCGAAGAACGTATTGCTTATATTGAAACTAAGCTAGAGTCAGGTGAAGTATTAGACTTTGCGGACTTACTCAAACCAAGCCAAGGCCGCATGGGTGTTGTCGTGACATTTATGGCCGTGTTGGAACTGACACGCCAACAAAAAGTCCAAATTGTCGCATCAGGTGTAGAAGCACCGCTTGCAATTCAGGGAGCACGTGCATGAACACTGAACTTAAACAAATGACTGCAGTGTCTTCAGAAGATAATCTGCATGAAATTTTGATGCAGCTTGAAGCCATTATTTTTGCCAGTGAAGCGGCAGTGAGTATTGCCCGTTTAAAAGAGGCTTTCCAAGATCGTTTCAGTAAAACCGAATTACGCCAATATTTGCAGCAACTTTCAATGCTGCAACACGGCAGATCAATTGAACTTGTTGAAACCGCTCAAGGTTTCCGTTTTCAAGTACGTGCAAAATATCGTAATATTATTGCACAGACCTGGCCTGAACGACCAACTCGTTTATCGCCATCCTTGCTCGAAACTCTTTCTGTCATTGCTTACCATCAACCGGTAACCCGCGCAGATATTGAGCAAATCCGCGGGGTGACCAACAATAGTCAAATTTTACGTACGTTATTTGACTGGAACTGGATTAAAGAATCTGGTTTTCGTGAACTCCCAGGACGACCCGCGTTGTTAGTTACAACGCCTCAATTTTTAAATGCTTTTGGTCTAACCTCTTTGGGCCAATTGCCTCCCCTGCAGGATGCCAAGGAAGCTTTTATGGCCCTCGATGCGAATGCACCGAAGTCATAAATAGGTGAACTGTTGATGATAATTTCTAAGGTTATGCTGTCATGAGTGAAAAATTGCAAAAGGTGCTCGCACGCGTTGGTTTGGGTTCTCGCCGTTATATGGAAGAAGTCATTGCCGCTGGTCGTGTGAGCGTAAATGGGCAAGTTGCCCAAGTGGGTGAACGTATCGAACCAGGTGATGAGCTTCGCATCGATGGTCGTAAAGTTCAGTTCCAAATTGAAGACGAAATTCGTCGCCGTGTGTTGATTTACTACAAACCAGAAGGCGAAATTTGTTCACGAAATGACCCTGAAAACCGTCCAACGGTATTTGAACAATTACCTCAAATTACAGGTGATCGTTGGGTGATGGTGGGTCGTCTAGATATTAACTCTACAGGTCTATTGCTGTTCACGAATGACGGTGAACTGGCGAACCGTTTAATGCACCCTTCTAGCGAAATCGAACGTGAATATGCCGTTCGTGTCATGGGTGAAGTCACTCCTCAGTTAAAAAACAACATGTTACAAGGCGTTGTTTTAGATGATGGTCCAGCAAAATTTGAGTCATTCTCTGAAATTGGTGGTGACGGTATTAACCGTTGGTATCAAGTGGTTGTAAAAGAAGGTCGTAACCGCGAAGTTCGTCGTATTTTCGAATCTCAAGGCTTAAAAGTGAGCCGTCTTTTACGTACACGTTATGGTTCAGTAATTCTGCCACGCGAACTACGTACTGGTCGTTGGATCGAGCTAGATAAACAAGATATTGACAACTTAACCAAGTCAGTTGAGCTTAAACCACGTCAAGGTACTGGCCTGTTTGGTATGGCTAAACGTCGTACTGAACGTATGCAAGACAAACCAATGGCAGCACGTCGTGGTGGTTACTTACGCCAACAACGTCGTGACAGTGACGAAAACCAGCCACAACAAAGCAATGGTTATCAAGACAACCGTGGCGAACGTCGTACTAGCCGTACTGAAGGTGGTTTCCAAGGCAATGGATTTAATCGTTCAGAGCGTCGCAACGACGGTTTCAACAATAACCGTAATGATCGCAACAGTGAAAACTTCGGTAACCGTGAACGTCGTAACGACAATTTTGGCAATCGTGAGCGTCGTAATGACTCTGTGCCAAGTCGTGCATTTAGCGGAAACAACAAAGGCTTTAAGAAATTTTAATTTCTTAAGTATAAAAAAACCGCTCATTTGAGCGGTTTTTTGTTTCTTTATACAGATGGAATTACAGGAACATCAATCCATAATGCTTGTGGAAAGTGTTTCGCTAAATATGCTTTTAAATATTCAGCAGTATCTTTAGAAATCAATGCATCTTGCGATTCATCATTTAAATTATAAGCGAGTGCATAAAGCACTAAGCCACGACTTTTTAGTGCTTCCAAACTTAAAATCGTATGGTTAATGCTGCCCAAACGACCTGATGTCACCAAAATAATGGGATATTGTTTCTCTACAACATAGTCGATGGTTAAAAGATCCGTGGTTAATGGCACCATCAACCCACCCGCACCTTCGAGTAAAACGTTGTCATATTTTTCAGTTAAACGTTTTGTCGCGTATTCGATTTTAGCAAAATCGATTTCACGCCCATCGAGTTTGGTGGCGAGATGTGGCGACGCAGGATAACTAAATATTTCAGGCATCGTGAGTTTGGTTTCATCTTCGACCAACAACCCCGTACCCATAATTTGACGATGTTGTTCTATATCCTCAGAAATATCGACATTGCCTGTTTGGATCAACTTTTGCGTGATCGTTCGCGCCCCTTGTTCATTCCATATTTTAGCCAAATAGCCCGTGGTATATGTTTTACCGATGCCTGTATCGATCCCACTAATGAAATAAACTTGCCCTGTCATGGCATTCTCCGTGCAATACAAAAAATCGGATGATAGGTCAGTGTATAACGCATCTGCCCAGTTTCATCACGCAAAGAAAACTGTTGATATGCTGAATAAAAATCAAAGAGCGATTGTTTCGTCCAACGAAAATGTGAGGCTGTCGCAGTCACACCTGTCGCTTTTAAATGCTGCAAAACCTGCTTTGGATGATCAAAATATAATGCCGCTGTCTGCTCTGAAAGATGCAAAATTTCAAAACCATTTTGACTTAATATAGCTTGAAGCATGTCGATATCGAGGTAGTCCAAACCCTGCCCAGTCAAAGCTTTTATTTCCTGTAAATTCTGCTGTCCAAAGGTCGAAAAACAAAAATATGCCTCTGGATTTAAACTTTGAAAGGCTTTTTCGACAATGCCCGCAAAGTTCCCTACCCATTGCAAAGCCGAACTGGATGCGATCAAGTCGATATGCTGTGGAAATTCTAGTTGTTCGATATCTCCTAGCCAGTACTGAATCTGTGGACTTGAGGGAAAATGCTGTTGAATTTCTGCATACAGATCATTTAAAACCAAATGATTGATTTGCATATTTTCCAGCATCAAATGGCTTAAATTCCCCGAGCCACATCCAATTTCAAAAACCATTTCTATAGGATGATTTTGCAACTTTGAACAATACTGCTGCATCAACTCAAATAAATGTTGAGCAATCTCTTTTTGTACAACGGCATGTTCAGCATAGCTGTGCCCTGCCTGAGCAAATCGCAACGCCACTTGGGATTTATCAATCTCAATATTATTCACAAGTCACTCACAACAATTGAGTCAAATGATCCAGATCAGTTTGTGTAATCTGAGCAGTGAGTGAAATGCGTAAGCGCGAACTATGCTGCGGCACAGTGGGTGGACGTACAGGCATGATATAAAAACCTGCCGCTTGCAAAGCTTGAGCCTTTGCCACAGTTTTATTCGACTCGCCAATAATGACCGGCACAATATGTGATGTAGATGGACAATCAAAACCTTTGGCTTGCACAGCTTGCTGCAAATTTTGACTGATTTGCTGTAAATGTTGACGCTCTGCTTTTAAATTTAAAACGTTCTTGAAAATAAAATCTGTCCACGCCATACAGATCGGGGGCTGTGCGGTACTAAAAATCAACGGTCGCATCGAGTTAATCAAATAGTCACAAATAATCGAATGACAGATGAGATACCCCCCTATTGAAGCCAGTGCTTTACCAAATGTACCGACTAAAAGATCAATATCATCCATCACCCGATATTGTTCAGCACAACCTAAACCGCGCTCACCGCGCACACCGATTGCATGCGCCTCATCGACATACAACATCACTTTGGAAAATTGCTTTTTAATCGCTGCCAGTTCAGCCAAATCTGTTTCATCACCATCCATGCTGAAAATCGATTCAGTCACCACAATAATCCGCTCAAAAGCCTCATCTTCATGGTATTTACATAAAAGCTGAGAAAGATGCGCCAAATCATTATGGCGATAACGTACATATTTCGCACTCGATAATCGGATGCCATCAATCATACTGGCATGAATCAGCTTATCCGCCAATATCAAGGTTTTACTGTCTGCCAGTGCAGGTAAAATCCCGATATTCATGTGATAGCCGCTATTAAATAACAGTGCTGATCGGCCATGAAAGGCATCACTTAATGTTGATTCAAGTTGTTCATATTCAGGAAAGTTTCCCGTCAGTAACCGCGAAGAGGATGAACTCATCCAACGCTGTGCGTTCGGGGTTTCATCAAAAAACTGTTCACGTAGATGTAGGTTTGAAGCCAGACCTAAATAGTCATTTGACGCTAAATTCAACATATTGTGATCGTGAATACTGATGCAATGATCGTGCTGAAGATTAGAAGTGAACTGACGTAAGTTGCCTTGCTGTTTCAGTTGATCAAGTTGATCTGAAAAATGGCTAAGCAGATTCATACCGACTGCCCCATGTTTTTCACCACCTCAACCATTTGTTCTAGCAAAATTTTTAATTCATACTCAGAAATAATATAGGGTGGCATCACATAAACTAGTTTCCCAAATGGACGAATCCAAATACCACGACGAACAAACTCCTGTTGTAGGGTTTTCATATCGACATTAAAGGTCAATTCCACCACACCAATTGCACCAAGTATTCGCACATCTTTGACATGTTCAAGCGATGAAAGTGCTGGTAAATGAAACTTCAATTGTGTTTCGATACGTCGAATATTCGCTTGCCAATCTCGAGACAGCAGCAGTTCGGTACTTTTTACAGCCACAGCGCAAGCCAAAGGATTTGCCATAAAGGTTGGGCCATGCATAAACACACCCGCTTCGCCTTGGCTGATCGTATTCGCAACTTTCTGCGTAGTCAGGGTTGCAGACAAGGTCATATATCCGCCAGTCAAGCCTTTGCCAATACACATAATGTCCGGCTCAACTGCGGCCCATTCCCATGCAAATAATTTTCCGGTACGGCCAAAGCCTGTGGCAATTTCATCAAAAATCAATAAGACCTGATATTTCTCACAGAGTAATTTAGCTTGACGCAAATATTCAGGGTGGTAGAAACGCATGCCTCCCGCACCTTGCACAATCGGCTCTAGAATCAATCCCGCAATATTTTCATGCTGCGCAGCCAAAGTTTGTTCAAGCTCTAAAATGTCGCCAGGATTCCACACCTCATCAAAGGCCGTTTGCGGTGCGGCAACAAAAATTCGATTGGGTAAACTGGAACCAAATATTTGATGCATCCCAGTCACGGGATCACACACAGACATCGCATTCCAAGTGTCACCGTGATAGCCCGAACGCGGCGTCACAAAGTTAGTCTTTTGGGTTTGACCCAATGACGACCAATATTGCACCGCCATTTTCAATGCCACTTCTACAGCCACTGAGCCTGAATCTGCATAAAAAATTTTATCTAAACTGGGCGGGGTAATATTAAGGAGCAATTTGCCTAACTGAATTGCCGGATCATGCGTGAAACCGCCAAACATAATGTGTGACATTTGTTGCAGTTGATCGGTCACAGCTTGATTTAGCTCGGGATGGTTATAACCATGAATTGCACACCACCATGAAGACATACCATCAATCAATTGACGACCATCTTCAAGCTCAATCATTACCCCTTGCGCACGTTTCACTTTAAACGTTGGAAGGGGCTGAGTCATCGATGTATAGGGATGCCAAATATGTTGCTGATCAAATTGTAGATCGGTTAAATTGGCCATCCCTCACTCCATGTATCAGGCTTAAACATCAATGTGGCAAGATGTTACCCCCACGCCAATGAAAAATAAATTGCCATAAAGCCCAGCTATTCAGAGATTTGTTCTATTTTCTTTAAATATTGGCAGATTTTGCAACTTATGACTTCAGATTGAAACAAGGGAAAGCCATGTGAGCCAGAAACCAATTCAGTCTCCAAAAACTTTACAGCTAAATTATGCAGTAAGCGTCCAACTTTGTAACTAACCAAATAATCTTGCTTAGCAAACAAATGGTATTGATGACCAGTGTAATTTTTCAAGATACTGACATTATTAAGCTTCTCCAAACAGTTCAATCCTGCTCGAAGCACATCTAAATTTTGCGCTTGAATCAAACTTTGCAAGGTGATGAAATCTTGCTTAGTGCTATCAGTACCCTGACAAACCATATAACCAAACTTCTTTAAGGTAGAAATCGCATCCTGCTCGAAAGATTGTTTGAAGCTTTGAAAACTCGCTTGATCCATCGCAGCAGGCCACTGTTCATCAGCTACAAAACTTGGATTTGAGCCTAATGTGATCAGCACTTTCTGTTGTTGATATTTTTTTTGAATTTCATCTACCAAAATCGTCGCCAATTGACCACCAAGGGACCAGCCAATAATCACATCAAATTGCTGCGCCAATTCAACTTTCTGTTCCAGCACTGCTAGATTTAAGGCATCAAAAATATTCCATAATTCGACCTGATAACCTTGGGTGATCAATGCCTGCTGTAAAGGAGCAAGTAATTTACGACCGCCGCCCCAGCCAGTAATAAGTAAAATCTGTTGTTTCAATGCAAACTCTAAAATTAAACGATTCCAAATAGTATAAAAGTTCAGAGCACGTTTGATAGTGGCATTTCAGCACATCAACCGATTTGCCAAAAGACATTCGAAATCTACTTCAATAAATATAAAATCAGCTAGCCTACAGCGCTTTAAAATTTGCTAAGATCAGATAAAGAACAATATAAACTGATGCTCTATGAAAGTTTCTTCATTGCTAAAAATCTGTTTCATGACATGTGCTTTAATAGCAACTACCCAAATCACAGTTGCTGAAACATCCATACTCAGCACCAATCAAAACAAACAAAAACAATGGGTAGGCACACCCGCACCCAACTTTAAATTGCAAGATCAAAATGAAAAATGGCACGAACTGAAGCAATATCAAGGGAAATGGCTCGTTCTGTACTTTTACCCTAAAGACAACTCACCCGGTTGTACAGAAGAAGCCAATCAATTTAAAACCCTATATCCACAATTTTTAAAAAGTAATGCTGTTGTTTTGGGCGCAAGCTTAGATGATGTTGCATCACATCAAAAATTCTCTAAATCACTCGGACTTCCCTTTCCAATTCTTGCCGATCAACAACATAAACTGGCGACACAGTTAGGTATTGTACGAAACTTAGGGATTTTGAAAGTTGCCAAACGTGAAACCTTTCTGATTGATCCGAAAGGCATTATTGTGTATCACTACAGTAGTGTGAATACACAGACACATGCGGCGCAAGTTTTGGCAGATATCAAAAAACTACAACAATAGTTTTCATGGTCCAATAAAAAACCCAGCAGAAGCTGGGTTTATTTTGATATTTTTTAAATTACATTTGAGACTGAATATAGTTTGGAAGACCAATGAGTTCGATCAAACGCATTTGCTTTTCAAGCCAGTAGGTATGATCTTCTTCAGTATCTGACATTTGCTGACGGAGCATATCACGGGTCACATAGTCACCCTTTTCTTCACACAATTTTACGCCTTGAGCAAGTTTCTCACGAACATGATATTCAAGCGCCAAATCCGCTTTTAAACAAGTCACAACGTCTGTACCGACTTCAATATCATCACGATTCATATTCGGCGTTCCTTCAAGGAACAATACGCGACGAATCAATGCATCTGCATGTGAGCCTTCTTCTTGGCTTTCATGATCGATACGTTCAAAGATTTTACTTAAGCCCCAATCTTCATACATACGGGAATGAATTAAGTATTGATCACGAGCAGCCAGTTCGCCACCGATCAGCATATTTAAGTAGTCTACGACTTCTGGATTGCCACGCATTTTCTTCACTCCATACCCTTTTCAAATATTATGGACAAGTTTCAAAATGAATGCAAAATATAATTTTTGTAAGCTTATGATTTTTATATAATTTAAATGATAAACATACGCATTTGCAGTTCAATTCCGCGCACTTTTCACATATAAAAGAAGCCCTTGCAGAAAATTTAAGGCATTTAGAACACGAAATAATCAAAAATCGCTAGATGCTGTTTTTTGTAACAATTAACAATGCGTCTTATTTAGCAAAAATATCTCCTGATTGATTCAACACACGGTGCTTATCGATATGGGAAACTTTATATTGATACCCTATGCATTGCAGTCAAGAGCAAGGTGAACATTTCCAAATAAGACAGGTTTAAGCTGAAGTCCAACGTGCATTCTTCCATGCTTGCTGCTGCTTTGAATCTAAAAAAGTCCAAGCGACAAAACGGCTTTCTTTTTGTCCCTGTGTCATTTTAATCGTTTTTACATCCACTGCACCGCTCTTCGCTATGGCTTTTAAGAGCACAGGCAATGTTATTTTCTTGGAAACCAGCGTACTAAACCATAGGCATTGTTCAGCAAACTGGATGCTCTCTTGTACCATTTGGCAGACAAATCGCTCTTCGCCGCCATCACACCAGAGTTCGTTCTTTTGACCGCCAAAGTTTAATACCACCTTGCTCCGATCAACTGGCTTGCCCAGTTTTCTTAATTTTTGCGTTGCTGTCGCGTTGGCTTCATCTTGCGAGGCATGAAATGGTGGATTACACATGGTCAAATCAAAACGATCTGAAGGTTTAATCACACCATTAAAAATATTGCTCACTTTTTTTTGCAATCGAATCTGAATGCCTTTACGCAGATTCGGATTTGCCTCCACAATAAATTGAGCACTTTTAACCGATGCAGCATGTATGTCTGAGCCGACAAATTTCCAGCCATAGCTGCGATGACCAATAATCGGATAAATACAGTTCGCGCCCACTCCGATATCTAAGACTTGAACGGCGTGTCCTGTTGGAATTTGCCCCTTGTTGTTAGCACTCAACAAGTCAGCCAAATAGTGGATATAGTCCGCTCGCCCCGGAATAGGCGGACAAAGATAATCTTGAGGAATATCCCAATATTGAATGCCATAAAAATGCTTGAGCAATGCTTTATTGAGCATTTTCACAGCGTGCGGATCAGAAAAATCTACCGATAAATCGTTATATTTATTTGGGCTGACAAAAGGTGCAAGTTCCTTACAGCTCTTGATTAACTGAGGAAAATCGTAACGACTACGGTGCAGATTTCGTGCATGTAATTCCGACTTTTGCTGCGGAAAAGATTTCTTTGCTTGCGCCATATGTATGCCAATATTCAACGGGAGAACAGAATCATCTGATAAGGCAGGATATCTACCTGCAAATTAGTTGATATTGTACGTGAATTTACCCCCCAATTGCTCCCCCAACCTGTTATTTGTCTTTCTGCAAATCAATAACCACGTGGACATCTATTCTTATTTAATCTGTACATTTTTGGTTGCTATAGCATTAGATTTCATTAAAAAAACCGTGGAAGATGAAGAATCAACAAAAAAAGCCCAATCTGTGATGATAGGGCTTTTCATATCAGCATAAAATAATGATTTATATGAAATAAAAGTTAGTATTCGTATAGCGTGTATTATGTTAATTTTAGGGGAACTTAATATTCATTATCCATCTAAATCAAATATATCTAGAGAATCAACATACGGTAAGATCATATAATTATGATCTGATAAATGTCGTTTCAACCTACTACTAGTTTCTTGATTATAAGAATAAATGTTATCTAATTCTTCGAAGAGAGAATCCAGTTTCTCTAAGGTAAAGCTTGGCTTCTTGATAAAAAATAATAAACTCGCACCTAAGCCAACATATTCTAGATCAAAATTCTTATCCAAATATTGGATTAAACTGAAAGATTCAAAAGGAGATAGATCACAACTAAAATATCCATTGAGCTGTGCTGCAAATTTTTCATGATCATTTTCAGAATTAACTAATTTAATTTGAATAACTTCATCTAAAATTTTTTCAGGCTGCTCATTAATTTTTAATAAAACAGATAGGTCTTGATCACTATAATTAAATTTTCCATGTAGATCATGAATGTTCACCTTATTTTCAGATCTTAATAATTGATCAATATGATACTTAACCTGAAATGGCAGGGTGTTGTCATAGCTTATATCTTCATCTTCACCCTCTTCAATAATTTCCGATGTATCAAAATAAAGTCCATCTCCCATCGAAGCATGCATAGACGTATATTCACACTGTCCTATATCTTCTAAAAGCATTAACACTTTCTTAGGAGCATTTTTTGCTTTAATTTCTAAATACAAATTGAGAACATCTTTCCAAGATTTAGATTCACTAATTGTTGCAAAACACAACAATTCTTGAGCCTCATCACTTAAAAGGGGATTTGCTTTCTTTTCGATATTAAGTGTAGTCATAAGATTTTTAGAAAGTTAACTGAAGCCAAGAATTATGTCAGATCTCCTCCATTTAACATAATGGCTGTTATACGAAATGAAAATGTTAGAACCCATTTAAAGTGTCTATATTCTCACCAATAAAAATGTCTAGTTTATGATGGTTTTTATCACCATGGACTGGATATAAATATAGATG
>NZ_JBLIYY010000028.1:0-21153 GCF_057480965.1 Acinetobacter sp. P37
TTTGTTAAACCAATCTACCCAATTTAATGTCGCAAGTTGTACATCCGCTAAACCTTGCCAGTCTGCTTTTAAATATTCAATCACCTCTGTTTTGTATAACCCATTCACTGTTTCAGCCAAAGCGTTATCGTATGAATCACCATTTGTACCGACTGACGCTCGTGAATTTGCTGCTTCTAGACGATTGGTATAGCGACTGGAAAGATATTGCACACTTCTATCGGAATGATGAATCACATTCTTTGGCATCCCTCGATCATGCAATGCTTGCTCAAGTGCATCGAGCACCATATCTGTATTCATCCGTGTAGATACTTTCCATCCAACAATTGCTCGTGAGAACACATCAATAATAAAGGCGGTATAGACCCAGCCCGAATGAGTTTGAATATACGTAAAGTTACTCACCTGAGATACCGTCTTGGTAGTCAATCAGGTTTTGAGATTATTCGACCAATAAATAATCTCTTTGATAGGCAGTCAGATGTTTTAAAACGCCATAACACCTTGTATACCTAGCTTCTGTATCAATCGAGCAACTGTACAACGTGCGATAACATAACCTTCACGTTTCAATTGTTGCCAGACCTTAAGCACACCATATCGGCCTGAACTTTCTTTCCAAATTCGTTTAATTTGTTCAGCATGATGCTCATCATGTAGATTTCGTTTCGCTCGATGTTCTGGATTGTCAGCGAGATCTAAAGTTCGTTAATAGGTTGAAGCTGAGATCGGTAAAATCCTACAAATCGCATCAACACCGTATAACACTTTATTATTATGGATGAAATCCATCATTATTTGTGTGGGCGGTCGAGCTCCGCCTGGGCGAAAGCACGCTTTAATTCTTTAATTTCACGTTCCATTTGCTTCATTTTTTCTTGATCAGATATCTGTTGTACTTTAATAGGATTTTGCTGATCTAAATGCTTTTGATGCCAGGCACGAAGTGTTTCAGGAGTACAACCAATCTAACGGATGGCTCTAGTCCTCCTATTTTTCAAGTCAATTTCTTATCCGCGATTCGGGTTATATAGAAACTTTTTAGATGAATATTCAATCTTCTAATATTTTATTAGCAATTTTCAAATGTGATTCTGCACCTTTTAGATAAACTTACTCGTGTATATGAATTTTATCGTATAAAAATGGGAGCAAAGCTCCCATTTGACTTCTAGCTACTTTTCTAAATTTTGGCTAAATAAAATTTTTCTCTTTAGCACCTTCTGAATCTAAATAGTTCTCTAAAGAATCATCGAGAGCTTCTAACCAAGGCGTATGATGTGGTCTTGCCATTTTTCCAGTCATAACTGAACGATACGTTTTATCTCTAAATTCCATAATATTTTCTTTCTTGTGCTTTTTCCATTGCATGAAAATATTATGCACCCCATCAACGTCAAAATTAGGGTAATCTGTTTCACTAATTAAATATTTCACATATTCACCTTGGAAACGTGCTTTCTTTTCATCTGTACTTAGAGCTTTCTCTTCTAAATGCTTCTTCTCAGTATGATGTTGCATTTCCATGATATTTGGCAAAGAAATTTTACCTAATATGATATCTCTAACATACCAAGCTTGGGCATCAAACATATTGAAGGTATACCATTGATCTTGCATACCTAGATAAAATAAACGGGGATTTTTTTCCCATACCACACCTTGGTAAAGATCTAGTGGATATAAACAATTGTGTGTTCTTAAACGCAATTTATCTTCGATAAATGGGAAATGATGAAGATAACCAGTACACAAAATAATCGCATCAACTTTTGCTGAAGTACCATCTCCAAAATAAGCTTTACGTTCATCTACACGTATTAGCTGTTTTTTCTCAGACCAATTTTTCGGCCATCTAAAATCCATCGGTTTGTTACGATAACAACTATAGATTTGCTTTGCGCCATATTTGTAGCATTGTGAACCGATGTCTTCAGCCGAATAGCTACTGCCCACAAGCAGTACCGTTTTATCTGCAAATTCACGGGCATCACGAAAATCATGGGCATGTAAAATACGACCATGAAAACGATCAAAGCCTTTATATACGGGTACTTTTGGTGTCGAAAAGTGCCCTGAGGCTACAATCACATAGTCAAACTCTTCCACATAGTGTCTTTGGTTCTTGTAATCTTCTACTTCAACAGTAAATTTCTTTTTATGTTCATCGTAGCAGACATGCTGCACCGCGGTATTGAATCTGACCAAATGTTTGATCTTGGCTTTTTCCGCACGACCCTTGATATAATCCCACAACACTTCTCTTGGTGGGTAAGAGGCGATGGGCTTTTTAAAATGTTCGTCAAACGTATAATCCGCAAACTCTAATGCTTCTTTTGGCCCATTAGACCACAAGTAACGGTACATACTGCTATGAACGGGCTCTCCATTTTCATCTACACCTGTACGCCAAGTATAGTTCCATTGCCCCCCCCAATCACTTTGTTTTTCAAAACATATAATTTCGGGAATTTCTAGACCTTTGGCCTTTGCTGATTGGAATGCTCTTAATTGTGCCATGCCACTAGGACCTGAACCAATAATTGCTATTCTAGTCATCGCTATCTCCATTAGTTTTAATAGCTTCGCCTATCTCCAATTTTGATTTTATTTAGGATCGTAAGAATAGTTTATGTACAAACCTAAATTTATAGATTAAGGATAATCCACTCAAAATAGGATGCGAAGTAAAAAAAATATTGTAGGCTACATTTATATTGGATATATAACATACAGAAAAGAATAAAAACTATATCATAAAAACTAATATAAAAATATAATATAAATAATAATATTAGATATAATAATTTAACTTCTAAATTTTTTTAATTTAATTTTGAATCAAAAAATAATCAAAACTTTTAAAATCATATAGTTATGAAATCTTTGTGCAACAAAGCCTTCCTAAAGTAAACTGAGCTTCTGAAAGTCCTTTTTTTGACGACTCCTCAAAATATTTTAATGCTTGTACATCATCCTGCTTTACGTACTTACCTTCTTTATACATAACTCCGAGGTTATACAAACCTATTTCATCATTTTTCTTCGCTGCTTTTTCATAATCTTGATTCACCCCTACCCCATCATAATACATACGAGCAACTTCAGTTTGAGCTTTTGAATGGCCTAGCTCAGCTGACTGCATCAGTAATGAAAAAGCTTTTTTATAATTTTTTTCCTTACCATTAAGACCTAGGTAGTAATCACCAGCTTCAACATACAACTGCTCTGAACTTTTATTATCTACATGTGTACCTTTTTGAAAATTACTTTCTTTAGTACAAGCGGCAAAAAATAGACACATTATTGTACAAAATAATATCAATCCAATTTCTTTCATACTCTTAACCTAACCTTTAATCTGCACCAGATGGGTGATTTTCTAATCCAGGATCTTTTTCAGTAGCAGTCCGATTCAGCAGTCGCCTTAAGTTCTTTATAAAAAGCCCGGGTGGGCTTTTTTATTTATCCTTCATTTTAAACATCGTAAATTCAAAATTATCTTTTGCGCTGATTTCCTCTGGGTGCTCTAAATCCATTTTGTTTTTTCGTACTACATCTTCATGCCAAACGGGTAATGGTTTGATATGCAGTAAAATTCTTCGTGCGACAAAGTTACACACATCAAATGGATAAGCAAATAAAGCTGGAACCCAATTATAATGATAAATGATTCGAAATGATTTCCATGTATCTCTCCAACTTTCTTTTGCACCCACGACCTTTTGACAATAAGTTAGTTGGGTAAACGGATCGATGGTACCGTACATAGGATGCCGTTTGGGATATAGCTCCTCTGGTCCTTTCATCATAAAATGACAAATAAAAGTCCATAAACCTTGAGTACGAAATATTCCAATCATTGGAAAGCCAATCACAAAGGTATGTTTCAATATACCGTCTTCAACGATATGTGCCCGAAGTTCTCGTAGAGGAATACCAGAAAGCCCAAAACTACTACCCATGATATAGACCACATCCGTCCATTTTTTTTCTATATATTCTTGATCATTAATATAGAAAAAAACCTTGCCTGTTTTTCGGTTAAAAAGAATAGGCTTACAAATAGATTGTTTATGGTCGTATTTAAAATATGGGCTAAGAAAAGCATAGAGACATATAAAAACTAGTGAAACTCCACATGTGACAATAAATATTGAAAAAGATAAAGACAAATCATTACTATCATCAATAGTGAAATATAAATATAAAATATAAAATATAAAAAAAAGTATTGGAGACATCAAAACTAAAGGACTAATCCCTTTGCCTAACCTTGCATAGGATTGATCAATCAATTCAATATAGTCATCATTCATTCTGATAAATGACCAATTATGAT
Source organism: Acinetobacter sp. P37 (assembly GCF_057480965.1). Lineage (NCBI taxonomy): Bacteria > Pseudomonadati > Pseudomonadota > Gammaproteobacteria > Moraxellales > Moraxellaceae > Acinetobacter > Acinetobacter sp. P37. Next base: position 4,346 of record NZ_JBLIYY010000028.1, read on the forward strand.
TACGTTTATATTTGGTCGTATCGTCAGGTTTGAGTAAAACATCACCTTCTTCCAACTTGGAAAAAGGAATGTTGTGTTCAAAAATATCATAACCAAAGATATGTTTTTTAATTTTCAATATCTGGATCTTTTATATACACTTTTCTTGACTTCGCATCGTAATGAAAATACTTATTGATGTCAGCATTAACGATATAAGGATCATCCTTATCAATCGTACAATCTTTTAAAATTGATTCTGGCCACATTGGCACTTTGCAATTCCACATAGCATACACTCTTCCCCACTTCCAGAATACAGACTCTAAGATAAGGAAACGTAAATAGTAAAAGAACTTCGAACCAAAACTATTAATATCCACACGGTAATAACTAAATTCACGAGATTCTTTTTTTCCGACAATGTCATTACAAAATGTGACTTTAGAAAAAATCTTATATTCATCATTTTCTAGTGATTTTATATCTTTGGGATAAAGCTTTTCTGGCCCCTCTGCCATATAGATACAAATCATCCCCCAGAAAGACTCTAACAATTCTATTGAAGGTACAGGTGGACCAATCGCTACAGTATGTTCAATGAGTTGAGATTCTTTATTTAATATAAAACCCCAAATTTCATAATCACCTTGGAATGAATTTGGTTGAACAATACAAAATTTCATATCTTGCCAATTTCCAGATTGAAATTTTCCCTGCATATCTAAAAAATAAACACGTTGATTTTTACGATTAAAGCGAATAGGGAAATGTGTAAAGTTATTATTATCAGGTTTGTAGTTAAAAAATAAAGGATATATAACAAAAAAAATGGAACCACCGAGAAAAGCTGAAAAATAATAAATAATATTAAATCTTTCAACTGATATTTGATATATTAAAATCAAAATCATAGAAATGAGAAAGAAAATAAAGATTTTGTGCATTGAAATGCCCTTTATGTGTATAAAATTTATTTTCGACATCTAAAAAAGTACTGTTCATTTGAGTAATTGCAAACAAATGATTACAGTTTTCAGCATCAATCCTAGGACTTTGTTGTAAATTTTTTTCAGGGTTTAATTTATTTATTAGGATTTTTTTTCGATATTTAGGCCATTGACCTACTGATGTTGGCATAACTCATCAATCCTTATGAAAATACTTTAGAGAAATCTTTCTGTTGCTGTGCATAAGATGTATAAGGAACGCCTTTTAATCCTTCTCTATTACCAACAAAAGATAATCGAAGCCACTGCTGAAGGCTACTTTCTTTAATTTTAGCATTCCAATATAAACCACCGCGAGCAATTCTCGTGGCCCAACCTTTTAAATATCTTAATTTTGCTGATTCACCAACCTGCAATACTTTCATTTGAAGCTGACGGTCTAACACATCCGCAACGTTGCCAAATGTTGCCGCAATTACACCTATAAAATTAGTTCCCGTTTGTAAATTCACTCCTGTAACCATGCCTTACGTAGTGCTAAACCATCTAGATGGCCAAACACTACAAATTGGAGAGCGCTTAACCGTACGGCATAGTCATGCTCACCCAGTACAACCAATAGATTTTCCTGAAAGATTTAAAGGGGTAATTAATCCAAACTTTGACAACTCTGTCCGCTGTGTAGTAACCCAAACTAAAAAAATTATGTAGTCTCACCCAATACAGCTATATCAAGTTTGATGGAGTTGTATTTCCTGATTTTCAAATAATGCACACGTTAAATGACATTCATTCCCGAGTCGAGACACATGTTTTAAATATATTAATAATGGCATTTTACATGTTACAAAATACTTGATCTTTACGTCCAAACCACTCATGCTAATTGTCATATCAAACAAACAAGCAGATCGAGTTGTCCACTGTAATCCCCCTATAGATCAATATCCCCTTGGTTTCGAGTTAAGTCGAGTTTGAGATAATGCTTGCATGACCTTGATGTAAACTTAAGCTGTTAGACCTATTCAGAGTGGCTCAATAAATAACAAAAACTCTCTTTTTGAGATATTAAATTTTCTTTATTCTTTGGCAATATTTTAACAACTCTATAATTTTTAAGAATATGATTAATCGAAATTTAGCCATTATTTTACTATCTACTTTTGCTTTAAATGCTTGTGCAAAAAGTGCGAATGAGCCACAAACTCCTTCTAATAATCAAAAAAGTGCTTCTCCTGAGCTACAATCCAAAATTCAAAAATTGCTAGAAAAAACCAAGAATAATATGATTTTTGTGGAAGGTGGTACTTTTATGATGGGAGATTTTGATCATTATGACAGCAAGATTGATAGCAAACCTGTTCACAAAGTAACTCTAGATAGCTTTAGCATGTCTGCTTATAAAGCCACCTATGCAGATTTAGACATATACAGTGCTGCAACCAATACACCCAAAGTGGTCTCAACTGAATCCTTATCTTCAAAAGCAAGATATCCTAACTCGTCTGCTGGTGTCTCTTGGCAAGAGGGACGAAATTATTGCCAGTGGTTAGGTATACAGCTAAAACTTGACATAGACCTCCCGACCGAAGCCCAATGGGAATATGCTGCTCGTAATAGAGGTCAAAAAATTCATTTTCCAACCAATACAGGAAAAATTGAGAATGGTGTAAATGTATGGAGTTTTGAGCAACGTATACAGTTACGTAAAAAATATAAAGCACCTAAGTCACTTATCTCTGAAGTAGGACAATACCCACCTTCAGCTCTAGGTTTTTACGACTTAATGACTGACAACTATGAATGGATGCTCGACTGGTATGCAGCAGATTACTATCAATACTCCCCAGAAAAAAATCCGCAAGGCCCTAAAGCAGGAACCGAGAAAGTTCTACGTAGCGCTAAACCTCTAGATGGCCAAACACTACAAATGGGAGAGGGTCTAACCGTACGACGTAGTCATGCTCACCCTAATCAGCCCCTCGATTTTGACGAAGAATTTAAAGGGGTAATCAATCCAAATTTTGAAAATTCTGTACGCTGTGTAGTAAACCAAACTAAAAAAATTATGTAGCCTCACCCAATACAACTCTATCAAGTTTGATAGAGTTGTATTTCCTGATCTTCAAATGGCGCTAGAATATCTAAATTTGACGCTAAAATTGCTTCATTTCCTACGTAGCCGTCCATATAATCCAATTGCTTGAATTGAATATCATCTTGATTTTTTACAATTAAATGATTCAAAGGATAGCCTTGTATCGGTTTTGCCTGCTTACGGTATTTCAGGAAATCTTTTAACCATTGGTTCTCTCGACCACCTGCATAGTCTTGCCGCGAATTGAGCGCAATAATAATATCTTCAGCAATACTGACATATTCACCATAGTTTAAAAAGCGAATAATCTCCCCTTCAATCTTTCTCATCGCTTCTGGTGTGTGCTTATCTCCATCAGGGCTAACATGTTGAAGCACATTCATCCATTCCCCGAGTCAAGACACAGGTCTTAAATATATTAATAATGGCATTTTACATGTTACAAAATACTTGATCTTTACGTCCAAACCACTCATGCTAATTGTCATATCAAACAAACAAGCAGATCGAGTTGTCCAGTGTAATCCCCCTAGAGATCAATATCCCCTTGGTTTCGAGTTAAGTCGAGTTTGAGATAATGCTTGCATGACCTTGATGTAAACTTAAGCTGTTAGACCTATTCAGAGTGGCTCAATAAATAACAAAAACTCTCTTTTTGAGATATTAAATTTTCTTTATCCTTTGATTGTATTTGCTTTATTTTTTGGCAATATTTTAACAACTCTATAATTTTTAAGAATATGATTAATCAAAACCTAGCTCTTATTTTATTATCTACTTTTGCTTTAAGTGCTTGTGCAAAAAGTGCGAATGAGCCACAAACTCCTTCTACTAATCAAAAAAGTGCTTCTCCTGAGCTACAATCCAAAATTCAAAAATTGCTAGAAAAAACCAAGAATAATATGATTTTTGTGGAAGGTGGCTCGTTTATGATGGGAGATTTTGATCATTATGACAGCAAGATTGATAGCAAACCAGTTCACAAAGTAATTCTGGATAGCTTTAGCATGTCTGCTTATAAAGCCACTTATGCAGATTTAGACATATACAGCGCTGCAACCAATACCCCTAAAGTAGGTTCAACTGAGTCTCACTCATCACAATTTAGATATCCAGTTTCCTCTGCAGGTGTTTCTTGGCAAGAAGGACGAAATTATTGCCAATGGTTAGGAAAGCAGCTAAAACTTAACATGGACCTCCCAACCGAAGCTCAGTGGGAATATGCAGCCCGTAATAGAGGTCAAAAAATTCATTTTCCAACCAATTCCGGTAAAATTGAAGATGGAGTAAATGTCTGGGATTTTGATCAAAGGAAAAAACTCTCAAGAGAGTTTAAATCAATTGGCACCAGTATTTCTGTAAATGGACGCTACCCACCATCAAAACTTGGTTTTTACGACTTAATAACCGACAATTATGAATGGATGCTCGACTGGTATGCAGCAGATTATTATCAACATTCCCCTGAAAAAAACCCGAAAGGCCCTAAAGCAGGAACTGAGAAAGTCCTCCGTAGTGCTAAACCTCTAGATGGCCAAACCTTGCAGATGGGGGAGGGTTTAACTGTACGGCGTAGTCATACTCACCCTATTCAACCAGTAGATTTCCCTGAAAGATTTAAGGGAGTAATCAATCCAAACTTTGACAACTCTGTACGCTGTGTAGTAAACCAAACTAAAAAAATTATGTAGTCTCACCCAATACAACTCTATCATGTTTGATAGAGTTGTATTTCCTGATCTTCAAATGGCGCTAGAATATCTAAATTTGATGCTAAAATAGCAGTATTGTCTGCATAACCACCCATATAATCTAACTGTTTAAATTGCATATCATCTTGATTTTTTACAATTAAATGATTCAAAGGGTAACCTTGTATCTTTTTTGCCTGTTTACGGTATTTCAGGAAATCTTTTAACCATTGGTTCTCTCGACCACCTGCGTAGTCTTGCCGCGAATTGAGCGCAATAATAATATCTTCAGCAATACTGGCATCTTCACCATAGTTTAAAAAGCGAATAATATCCCCTTCAATTTTTTGCATATTACTTTTGGACTGGGTTTCAGCACGAGGATGCACATGTTAAATGACATTCATCCATTCCTGTGTGGAGATAAAGGTTTTAAATATATTAATAATGGCATTTTTACATATTACAAAATACTTGATCTTTACGTCCAAACCACTCATGCTAATTGTCATATCAAACAAACAAGCAGATCGAGTTGTCCAGTGTAATCCCCCTATAGATCAATATCCCCTTGGTTTCGAGTTAAGTCGAGTTTGAGATAATGCTTGCATGACCTTGATGTAAACTTAAGCTGTTAGACCTATTCAGAGTGGCTCAATAAATAACAAAAACTCTCTTTTTGAGATATTAAATTTTCTTTATCCCTTGATTGTATTTGCTTTATTTTTTGGCAATATTTTAACAACTCTATAATTTTTAAGAATATGATTAATCAAAACCTAGCTCTTATTTTATTATCTACTTTTGCTTTAAGTGCTTGTGCAAAAAGTGCGAATGAGCCACAAACTCCTTCTACTAATCAAAATAGTGCTTCTCCTGAGCTACAATCCAAAATTCAAAAATTGGTTGAAAAAACCAAAAAAAATATGATTTTTGTGGATGGTGGCACCTTTATGATGGGGGACTTCGGCCCACTCACACGTAAAGATAAACTGCCTATTGTTGGACTTTATGCTGCCATGCCTGCACATAAAGTGACCCTTGATAGCTTTAGTCTAAATGCATATAAAACCACATTCGATGATTTTGATATTTATACAGACAGTTTAGGTTTACCTCGTATAAGTATGGAAAAAATAACTAAAAAGCTACGCCAACCTATGGCACCAGCAGGGATCAGTTGGCAACAGGCATCAGATTATTGTCAATGGTTAGGAAAACAAGTCGGTATCCCTATGAATTTACCTACTGAAGCCCAATGGGAGTATGCTGCCCGAAATAAAGGACAATATGTCATATATCCTACAGACAATGGCAAGTATGAAACAGGTCGTAATGTCTGGAGTGATGAGCAAAGAGATCAAGTCAGTAAAAGTTTAAATTTTAGTGCTACTGTTCCTTTGCTAGGTCATTTCCCACCAACACCTTTGGGGTTCTACGATATGGCAACCGATAACTATGAATGGATGTCCGATTGGTTTGATCCACAGTATTATAAAAACTCACCTGAACTGAATCCACAGGGTCCTAAGTCGGGTAAATTAAAATCCGTAAGGAGTACACGTCAAGAAGGAGCAGCACAAAGTTTAGCTACGGGAGGCAGTGTTACTACGATTTATAGGGATGGAATGGAACCAAATCCTCAATCAACTAGCCCCAATATAAATCAAAATAATAGTACATCTGTGCGCTGCGCTTCCAATTCAGCGAAACCTTTTTAAAGCAATAACTTCAATATATATGCATGGATAGGTCTTAGCCCATCCATGTTTGAATAACATCTTCGTGACTATACATAGCCACATCCAAATCCTCAATTGGTTTTGGTGCTTGTACTAAAAAACTCTCGGGTTTCTCTAAACCTTCTGCTAGTTGTATTTGTCTAAATTCAGGTGAGTCAATACAATGCTTATGTGACTTTAATGCAGGCTTGGGTGGTAGCCCAATTCAGCAGCTGCCATAAGTCTAGATGTAAAAAAAGCCCTGAGGGGCTTTTTTTACATCTAGATATCAGAATCTTAGAATGTACGATTTCAATATTTTGCAACTTGCCTTCAATTTTTTTCATTTTTCTTGTCAAAATAGTTTTCAGGAAAAGGGTCTTTTCCTATCAAAACATCTCTATATTTCATCACACTCGGGTAAAAGCCTTCACTATCTATAAGCCTAGATTTATATAAGTCTTGTTCTTTTACATCTGAAAAATTGAGCATTTCAAATACATTTTCTGAAACTTGTGCTAATTCTCTCAAGTTATTTTTACCCAATAAAAAACAAAACATTAGGAAAAATGAAAATAGAATACCAACAGGATAAAAAATCATTAGATTCAACTTAATTTCATCTATTGTAAAATCGCCGCTAAAATATTGCATAATAGCTATTGCACTAGCAAGAATAATCATTAATAATGAGAAAATAATTGCATATTTTATTGATGTTAAATAAGTTTTATTTTTAGAGCGCCCCATTTCATATGGCATGTGTAAAAGCCCCTTTTTAGGATCTAAAGCTGCATATACAAAATGGTATCCTTCCTCTTGCTCTTCACTTATGACCATGATTAAAGGTGTATTATTTTTAAACTTTACACCAGTGAACTGACCAACAACGCGAATTCCGTTAACCTCACCTCTAAAAGTCTTTCCGTCTCTACCTTTTGCAGCTAACGCCATAATTGGTGCATTACTCATTAAGGTGGTACTTCCAGCCAATGTACCAATTAACGCAGTATTAGCAGCATGTTTACCTAAATTACCAATGGGCAAAATTTTAGAGTCTTCTACTTCTAGTTTATTAATACGACCTTCAATTTTTATCATTTTCATTGTCAAAATAATCCTTTGGATAGGAATCTTTACCAATCAAACTTTTTCTATAATCTAAAACACTGACATGTAAACCTTCTTCATCGATCAGATATGAGTTAAAAAGATTTTGATTTTTAGGTTGTTCAAACTCTAATATTTCAAAAATTTTCTCACTGTATCGACCTAAAAAACCTACATTATCTTTACCAATTAAAAAGCTAAATAGTAGACCAAACGAAAATATAAATGACACTAAATAAGAAATTATTAATTGATTTTTAAAGTCTACGATATCTTTTTCATTATCAGCATTTGAATAACCTACCAAAGCAATGATAGTAAAAAAAATGCATGAAAATATGCTTAGTACTATTGCCCATTTAAGTAAATGTAAACAATGCTTTTTAAATGAACGCCCAGAATCATACAACATATGAAGAATCCCTTTATTTGGTATTAACACTGCATAAGCTAAATAAAACCCTTTATCTTGCTCTTCACTAATAATGATAACAACTTGATCCCCTTCATTAAATTTTACTGTAGTAAATTGCCCAATAACATCAATCCCATCTATTTTAAAAGTAAAAGTTTTTGCTCTCCTACCTTTTGAAGCGAGAATTAATATTGGGGCTGCACTTAAGAGTGAAGTACTTTCTGTCAATACTCCTAGCAGAGCTGTAGTTGCGACTTGTTTACCAATATTTTTAAAATGCTGTATAACAGAGTCTTCACATTTAAGGCCTTCTATTTTACCCACAATTTTTTTTGCATTAATCATTTATATACTCTGTAAGGCCTCACTAAATGCCTTATCCTCCTCCAATATATTCTTAAATTTACTTTTATCTAAACCAAAAGCTGATTTACTGCACCAATTCTCAAGTTCGCTATCAAAAGGCTTTGTTGCACAAAGATTTCATAACTATATGATTTTAAAAGTTTTGATTATTTTTTGATCCAAAATTAAATTTATTTAAATCAGATGCTTACATATTTATGCAACAAAGCCCAGTCATCCTAATGAAATCCATACACTTATAGCCATGTTAAACAAATACACAGAATTAGACCGACCTCATACCCAAGTTAATACTTGAATAAGATTAACTCATGGATAACCTATCTTTAAAATTTTTATCTAATTAATAAAGTCAAATAAACCTATTAAAAAAATTATAAATAAGTTATCACAAATACTCCAACTCTATATTTTCCAATTCATCATTGCGGCAATAATTTACTTTTCCTTCACTATAAGACAAAATGACTAGCCATTTTTTTTGATTAAATGGTAAAACCTCATTACCTGCAAAATTTCTATATTTTTCTTTTTCTGGAAATAGTGCACCAAAATAAATTTTCTCACCAAAACAATATTCAAAAAAATTATTTTTAGCTGATATTTTTCTCCACCCATCTTTTTTTAATTTATTATCAATTTGTGTAAAATCACTTAAAGAAAGGTCAGACTTATTTATTTGAATCACTGAATATTTATTATCAATTTTATCTATTAAGACTTCTTCATTGGGTTTAAAATCTTTAAAGAATTTATAATTAATTGTTTTAAAGTATTCCCCTTCTTTAGTAACTTTTGTATTTATACAAGATACTAATATAAAAATACTCATTAATAATAGAATTAGTTTTGAAATAATCATTTTCTATTAGCCTTATTTAAAAATTCAATTTGATAAATACGCTGACTTGAAATTACACCTTCCGACATATCAATTCTTGGGCTACCGCCACCCATCTCAATTCCAATATAGGCAACCACTTTCTGCTTATTGTTTAACAAACTCAGGTTATTTACATTAACAGTTATTTTTTTTGATTGATGTCAAGCAGATATAAAAGTAAACCTACTCATTAAAAATATAAAAAAATATTTCATAACATTTCCTTTAATCTAAATAAACCTTGTCCACCTAAATCTATTGCATGATAGCCTATTTTTCTTGGTACTTCGGGCAATCTACTTAGCAAACGAAGAAATACTTTATTTATCTGCTAATTCTTCAATTTTTTCATTAGTAGCCGACCATAACCCCATCGGATCAACCCATTGATTCGGGTCTTTTACATACGAAGAATTATTTAAACCACCAAACAATCCTATAGGGTCTTTACTTACATACCTTGCCTTTCGTAATTTTAAAGTAGTGCATTAAAATTTCTCAGGCTCATAATAACGGCAACGGTTATAATGTAAGCCAGTCTCTCCATCATAATACTGTCCTTGGAAGCGAATACTTGTTTGCTCTAATAAATTGTCACTAGTCTTAATCTCTAAAGCTGTGCCCCATGTATCTTGCTTAATTTCCCATATACATTCATCTAACTCATTTGTTAAAGTCTGCGGTGTTCCAATTTGGTCACAGTGATAAAAGGAATCAGCTAAAGTTTAGCTCTATTTTTACAAGTAACTGTAGATCAAATTTATGTCTTTTGTGCAGTTAATCGGTTCCTTTATGCTTTTAAAACCGTCACACCAAGCGTTTATGTTATTAGTATTATTTTTTAGTGAACCAAGTAAAAAACATAAAAAATAGCCCTCCTATTATTCCTATACCAATGCAAGTAATGAAATATAATATTATCAAATGTGTTTCCATAACTTTATCATTAATAACATCAATCAACATCCCCAAGAGGAAAGCTGATATACCTAAAACTATTCCCTTTATAAAACCTGCTAGATAAGGATAATTTTCAGATTCATAATTGGATATAAAAAATGATAAAATTACTTCAACTAGAATTGTTAACATTTTATTTATCCTGCTTCTTATCATCAGAGGTACTACTATTAATTGCTCTAGATGATGTTTGTTGTAATGCAAATTGATTTGCCCAAATTACTAATCTACCAGTATTTTTCCAGCAATGACTGTAGGCACACCCGTTGGGCTTTGTTGCACAAAGATGTAAAAATTAAGATTGCCCATATCTACTCAAATTTAAGGCATAACTTGGGTATGTGGTTGACCTAACTCGGTAAATTTATTTAACACGGCTATACGTGCATGGATCTCATTGACTTGGCTATCAAATTTTCTTGCACTGAGTTTATCCCCCAATAATTTGATGCAATGCATCTTAGTTTCGACCAAACTTCGGCAATGATAGCTGGACCATTTTTTCCATAATGTCCTGCCTGAGAAGCACTGCTTCGCAAGATTAACTGTTCGAAGTAATTCATTTCGCGCTAGAGAGCTGATCTTTGTATCTTTCCATGGTTTCGCATTTTTTCTAGGTGGAATCACCGCATGTGCTTGCCGATCTGCAATGACCTGACGGCATCGTTTTGTGTCATAAGCACCATCTGTATAGACAGAATCGATTTGTTCATCTAAAGGGATTTGAGCAAGTAAATCTTCCAGTACCTGTGAATCACTGACATTATTGGTTGTAAGCTGAACTGCTCGTATTTGTAGGGTTTTAGCATCTATACCAATATGAAGTTTACGCCATTGGCGACGATATTCAGGTCCATGTTTCTTGCGCTTCCATTCGCCCTCACCTAGAAACTTCATGCCTGTAGAGTCTATGAGTAGATGCAGCCCATCGCTACTTTTTTGGTAGCTGATTACAATATCAATATGCTTTTGTCTTCTACAAAGCGTGGTGTAATCTGGAGCTATCCAATTTAATCCGCAAAGTTTAATCAGACTTTGCACAAAGCCAGTAACCATACGTAAAGACAGACGAAATAAGGATTTAATCATTAAGCAGCATTGGATGGCTGCGTCGGAGTAGGTTTGATTTCGCCCTTGTTTGCCTTTTGATGGCGCATACCATTGCGTAGCAGAATCAAACCAAATGGCAATATTTCTGCGACTCATGAGTGCTCGGTTATATGCGGGCCAATTGGTTGTGCGGTAGATTTTGTATGTAGGCTTCTTCATTTGAAAATTATATCGCTGAAAAAGCCCTCAAGAACAGCTTTGTGCAACAAAGCCATTCAGCTCTGTTTTTTCTCTTTTCGGTTTTCCATATCGGGTCTTTATAAAATTGAATAAGGTTCTGTTTGGAAACGTGAATAGTCTGAGGTTTCAATCTACTTAATAAAACCTGCATAGCCTGTTTGAAAAAATGGTAAAACTATTTGGTTCAAAAAATAATGCTTGGTGTAACTTGTATGCTGTAAGTTCTCTTGTATTTTATTATTGCTTTGAGTGTAATGTTGCGACTCGAAAATCGTCAAATCACTATCCCAACCAAATAATGTCAGGCTGTGTTCCACTTAATTTTGATTAACTATTTGACTTTGTTCAGATATTCGTCTTCCAAATATATCATAACCATAAATGGTGATTTGACTATTGTGATCACTTTGGATTAAGCGATTAAGGTTTCTGCTTATTTGGCTGGTTTCAATCACATTTTTTTGGTAAATTTAATACACATATTTTTCAAACACCTACACCTAAAATATTTTAAAAGTCTTCGTTTTTTTTATCTGGAAACAAATATTCAATTATAAGAAAAATTACTGAAACTACAATACCTATCGTTTGAGTTATTAAAAAGAAAAACATTAGATCATTAAAAGGCATTATATAATCATCATTAAAATAATTATAAATAACGGCTAAAAAAAATCCTGTCAACCCCAGTAAAACCCCCTTTATAAAACAAAACAAATAGGGATGATTATCTGCTTTCAGATTAGATATAAATGTACCTAACACAATTTCAATAATTATATTGAACATATAAAAGTACTTCCTTTATTATTTACTGTACTGTGGTTCATCTAACTTTAGACTCGGATTCTCTTTAATAGGCTTTGTTGTAATAGATTTTACTGCTGTTTGACCATAAAATATTCTTTTTCCAATAGTATTTGTAGTATTTTTATAGAAATTCATAGCTGTAACATATTCTACTCCATTTGCTTTTGCAAGATTTGCGCCAACTCCTCCTGCTAATGCTCCCACACCAGCTACACCAAGAGTTCGCTTATAATTATAGGCATTGCATTTACATCTAACACTATCAAATGTTTGAAAACCACCGTCTACTGCAGCAGAACCAACAGCACCCATTATTGGTGCCTTTGCACCTGCTCCAAAACCGCCACTAATTACTGTAACTCCATATGGTAAAGTAGCGGCGGCAGCTCCAACTGTACCTACATTTCTCATTCCTTGCTGATTTCTTAAAACATTTGCATCTTGCTTATTTTTCGCAACACTTGACATAGTTCCTGGCAATAATGCACCCAATATTCCAGTACTTGGTCTATTTTGTTGTTTGGATCTTGCATCTTTTATTTTTGAAACTTGCCAAGCAGCTTTTTGTTGAGCGAATCTTTCAGCTGCATGCTTTTCAACTAACGCATTATTCGCAGCAACTTTTTCCCTTTCCCCTTGTGCCATCAACCCCATCGAATCGACCCATTGATTCGGATCGCTCACATAAATTGAATTATTTAACCCACCAAACAACCCAATCGGATCTTTACTCACATACCTTGCACTATGCGGCTCATAATATCTGTAGCAGTTATAATGTAAACCTGTCTCCTTGTCGTAATATTGGCCTTGGAAACGAATATTTGTTTGTTCAAGTAGGTTTTCACTAGCCTTAATTTCTAAAGCAATACCCCATGTATTCTGCTTAATTTCCCAAACACATTCACCCAACTCATTACTTAAGGTTTGCGGTGTACCTACTTGGTCACAGTGGTAAAATGTAACTTTTTCTAATGCAGCCTTATTCTTCCGTGTTTCAGTTTTCCATACTGAGTCTTTATAAACTGAGTAAGGTTCTGTTTGGAACTTTGAGTAGTCTGGTGTTTCAATTAATTTAATAAATCCGGCATAGCCTGTTTGTAGCAAGGGTACAAAGCTATTCGGCTCATAAACATAATGCTTGGTATATTGCGCTTGTTCATTACTGGATTGTTGTGACTCCCAAATCATTAAGTCACTATCCCAGCCAAATAACGTTAAGTTTTTTTCTATTGGGCTATGTTTATATAAGCGTCGACCAAAGACATCATAGCCATAAGTCGTGACTTGGCCATTGTTATCACTTTGAATCAGACGATTTAGGTTATCCCACGTTAGTTTTAGCGTTTTGCCTGCTTGGGTCGTTTCAATCACATTGCCCTGTGCATCGTATTTATAGTGTTTGCCTTGATATTGCGTAATCAGGTTATTTTTCACTTGTGATGATTGTGTTGCAATCGGATCAATCAAGTTGCCTGCTGGATCAAAGCTAAAGTTTTCTGTATGTTGTGGGCTTTGGCTTTTGATCAATCGTCCAATTGGGTCATATTGGTAATTGAGTTTACCTAAACGGCTATCTTCTACTTGGGTCAGTAAGTAGTTTTTATCGTATTGATAATGACGTTCTGCCTGATGTTTTGGTTGTTGTATTGGGTTTGGAGTCTCTTGTTCTGGTCGAATGATTTGTGAACTGAGTAAACCAACTTCATTGTAGTTTTTAGTTTGAATCAATCCGTTTGCCAGCATGCGTACTGTTTCACGGTGTAAGTCATCTCGTTGGAATGCCACCATGTCTTGTTGGTTAAAGGCAATTCCATAGATATGCCCTGAACCATAAGTCAGATTGGTTTGAACTTGTCCATCTGGGCGGATAGTCTTGCTTAAGTTGCCCAGCTCATCGTACTCATAACGAAGTACTGCAGTTACCGGTTTCAACTTGGGTACTTTATAGTGCTGATGTTCGCGTACCAACTGCCCGAGCGGATTTCGATAAAAGTTGATTTAGCTTTCTTTGTTTGTCGCTTGGCTGAGTTGGTTATTGATATTGTATTCGAATTCTTCGGTTTGGCTATGTCGTGTTTGTAAATGGGTATAGGTTTTTGAAGCAATTGAATCATCTGCATGATAACCCAATTGGGTCAGGATATTCGGTTGTCGGATTTGGAGCAGTTGTCCATTTTCATTGTAGCTATAATGCTTTTCTTCACCATCAAAGGCTTGTTCACGCGCCAATTGACCATAACGGTTATATTCAAATAAATATTCTGCATGATTTTGATTGATCAGCTTTTGAATACGCCCTTGATTGTCCCATTGGTAGCCAATTTGATGGCGGTTCGCATCTATACACTGTTCGAGCAAACCCGCAGCATTATAACGGTACTGCGTGTTTAAACCTTTGGTATCCGTATGCTTCAGCAAGCGTCCTTCTTCATCATGTTCAAATTGTTCTTTTAAACCATCAGGATAAACAATTGCTTTAAGCTGGCCTTTGTCTTTTCCCTCTGAACTGTTGATATATTTGACTTGCTGCGCATCAGCAGACGCTTACTTAATGAGAGTTTGTGGAGTACCTACACAGTGATAAAATACAACCCGTTCTAATTCATCTTTCTCAACCAAATAAAGTTAAATTATTCTCAGCGAGTAAATGGCGTTTTAATTTCTGTAATATTCCATACATGTATTAATCCCTAATTTATTGTAATAAAAAGCGAAATACCAATAATCATTACTAGTAAAGTTAACTTCATCACCATCTCTTGAGTAATGTTTACTATAAATAGGATTTAATATATCAACAGAGTAATCATTTGTTTTACAAAAACTATAATAGTTATTATATGAATCAATCAAACTCCATTTATCAGCTAATAACGCTTTTTTTATTTTTTCATAATCATTATTAGAGAAATTTTCTTTACTTATTTTTAAAACCACAAGTTGAGTAGAGCTTTTTTTCCGGAGAGTCTCATAACTAAAACTATATTCTTTAAATAGTTTTTCAGATAATTCTTTTAAATCTATTTCATCATTTTTACTATTATTTAATGATGTGCAGTTTATAAGTAAAAGAGATAGTATAATATAACATAGTATTTTTTTCATTTTATAACCTCTAATCTTGTGTACGAACTAAAGTAGGCTTACTATCACTTACACTTATATCTACTCCAGGAGTACCCATACCAACTTCCACACCAACAGGTCCATTCCTATCAAAGAAGGAGCCAGCAGGAGTTGTAACTCCAATCCTAGCTCCCCACCATCCAACACTCTGAGATATTCCCATGCCTGTTAGAAATTCATCAGTAGCTTTTGAATTTGTCAAACCTGATGGTTTATTTAATATATATCCTGCCATGCAGCTACCACTAAACATTTTTCTTAGTATATTCAGCTTAGTAGCTCCTATTTTAAATTTATTATCTATACTTTTTTCAGCAATATCTCCTACCGTTTTTGCATGATCTTTCATATCTTTAGTTCCAGTTAACGAAATACCACCCGCGGTATAGACATTACCATTATGTAAATTATATATCTTAGAACCTCCAAATGCTGAGAATCCTCCAGTACATATTACATAATCAAACAAAGGTTCTACTGCAATTTCACATTGTCTCCCTGTTTTCATCCAACAATCATAATTACGCTGTCCTTCATATGCTATTCTAGCTTGAGCACTTGCTGGAATTCCAAACATTTCACCAAAATTAAAACTATTTAATCCTTCTGGATCGACCCACAAATTAGGATCATTCACATAAGCCAAGTTATTCAATCCACCTTCTAGTCCTATTGGATCTTTACTTACATACCTTGCACTATGCGGCTCATAATATCTGTAGCGGTTATAATGTAAACCTGTCTCCTTGTCGTAATATTGGCCTTGGAAACGAATATTTGTTTGTTCAAGTAGGTTTTCACTAGCCTTAATTTCTAAAGCAATACCCCATGTATTCTGCTTAATTTCCCAAACACATTCACCCAACTCATTACTTAAGGTTTGCGGTGTACCTACTTGGTCACAGTGGTAAAATGTAACTTTTTCTAATGCAGCCTTATTCTTCCGTGTTTCAGTTTTCCATACTGAGTCTTTATAAACTGAGTAAGGTTCTGTTTGGAACTTTGAGTAGTCTGGTGTTTCAATTAATTTAATAAATCCGGCATAGCCTGTTTGTAGCAAGGGTACAAAGCTATTCGGCTCATAAACATAATGCTTGGTATATTGCGCTTGTTCATTACTGGATTGTTGTGACTCCCAAATCATTAGGTCACCATCCCAACCAAATAAAATCAAACTTTTATCAGTATGACTATTTTTAAATAAACGTCGTCCAAATACATCATAGCCATAAGTCGTGACTTGGCCATTATGATCACTGCAAATCAAACGGTTCAGATTATCCCACGTCAGTTTTAATCATTTGCCTGCATGGCTGCTTTCAATCACATTGCCTTGTGCATCGTATTTATAGTTTTTACCCTTATATTGAGCGATCAAATTACTTTTCGCTTGAGACGCTTGTGTA
>NZ_JBLIYY010000029.1:0-18855 GCF_057480965.1 Acinetobacter sp. P37
TAAGATATAACTCATTGAGATGTGTCATAGTATTCGTCGTTAGAAAACAATTATTGTGACATTATTTCAATGAGTTATCTATTTTTGTCGTGTACAGAGATTATTATAGAAGCCCCCATGAATAAATCGCTCATCATTTTCGGCATCGTCAACATAACCTCGGACAGTTTCTCCGATGGAGGCCGGTATCTGGCGCCAGACGCAGCCATTGCGCAGGCGCGTAAGCTGATGGCCGAGGGGGCAGATGTGATCGACCTCGGTCCGGCATCCAGCAATCCCGACGCCGCGCCTGTTTCGTCCGACACAGAAATCGCGCGTATCGCGCCGGTGCTGGACGCGCTCAAGGCAGATGGCATTCCCGTCTCGCTCGACAGTTATCAACCCGCGACGCAAGCCTATGCCTTGTCGCGTGGTGTGGCCTATCTCAATGATATTCGCGGTTTTCCAGACGCTGCGTTCTATCCGCAATTGGCGAAATCATCTGCCAAACTCGTCGTTATGCATTCGGTGCAAGACGGGCAGGCAGATCGGCGCGAGGCACCCGCTGGCGACATCATGGATCACATTGCGGCGTTCTTTGACGCGCGCATCGCGGCGCTGACGGGTGCCGGTATCAAACGCAACCGCCTTGTCCTTGATCCCGGCATGGGGTTTTTTCTGGGGGCTGCTCCCGAAACCTCGCTCTCGGTGCTGGCGCGGTTCGATGAATTGCGGCTGCGCTTCGATTTGCCGGTGCTTCTGTCTGTTTCGCGCAAATCCTTTCTGCGCGCGCTCACAGGCCGTGGTCCGGGGGATGTCGGGGCCGCGACACTCGCTGCAGAGCTTGCCGCCGCCGCAGGTGGAGCTGACTTCATCCGCACACACGAGCCGCGCCCCTTGCGCGACGGGCTGGCGGTATTGGCGGCGCTGAAAGAAACCGCAAGAATTCGTTAACTGCACATTCGGGATATTTCTCTATATTCGCGGTTCAGCAGGCATGTCCCCTTTGAGGGCGACCCGACGACAGGATAATCGACCTTATGGTGCGCAAATATTTCGGCACAGACGGTATTCGTGGCAAAGCCAACGAAGGCGCGATGACGGCGGAAACCGCCTTGCGCGTCGGCATGGCGGCTGGCCGTGTCTTTCGTCGCGGTGACCACCGCCATCGTGTCGTGATCGGCAAGGATACGCGCCTGTCGGGCTATATGCTTGAACCCGCGCTCACAGCCGGTTTCACCTCGATGGGCATGGACGTATTCCTTTTTGGCCCGCTGCCGACAACGTATAGGAAGAATAAACGCCCTTTTCACCCAAGTCCAACAGCTTTGGACCGCAGTTGACTCTTTCGACACCCCTGCGATGCAACCCAATCCGGCTGACGGGGAGCCAGCAACGCTGAAAATTTACCCTCCTCTTTCCCACTAGCGGCTCCTTTTCCGACAACCAGCACGGCGGATCCCTGCCGCGGCGCTGTGAACGCAGCATTTTGATTGGTATCGTTGGCCTTCAGGCTCGTCAGTCAAACAGACCCAGGAGCAGCTCAGCCGGTGGCGCCCGGCTTTCGGGTAACGCCCTGGTCCCGCTGGTTTCGGCTTTGTGCTTCAGGTGATCAAGGATCTGCTTGATCACTATAGGGTCTTCAATGCAGGACTGTATTTACATAAAGCAAGCGCCTTACCCGCTTGTGTTTTGATTTTTTTTGAAACAAATTGTCTTAAGGTTTCTGTGTCCTTAGTGCAATCCATAACTTGCATGTTTTCAATAAGGTCTGCCTCCCAAAGAATCTGAAAATCTTTTCCATCTATTTTTTCAGGCGTATGATGGTTTCCAACTATATAACATACTCTTTCAATTACGAATGGTTCATAATTATGTTCATTTAATATATTTCTTGCAATTGGTACTCCTTCCTGCTCTTGGAGATGTCCCTCCATTGATCCATATTTGCGTAATGCTTCCACAGAACCTATGTCGTGTAAAACAGCACTTAACTCTATAATACAACCAGTCTGACTGTCTACATTTTCTCTTTCAATAATCGTCCGTGTATTTTCTAACACCTTCATTGTGTGATCGACGCCATATGGTACAGTTCTGAAAATATTTTTCATCTCTTTGATTACTTGGTCTAATTTCTCTGATTCTCCTATGTCCTTATATTTCATATCACATTATTTTCTGCTAAGGTCTCAAGAATAAAAAAATCAGGCAATGAACCTATGTTAAGTAATCTTTTTGGTGGCTTTGGTTGATATTGGTTGAAAAGCACAATGACCAAGATGTTAATCCTGGTCTTTGGTTTTTAAGAAAACAAAATTGTATTTTCTTTTCGCTGTATCTCCGAGATGATATGATTTAATGAAGATACCATTTCGTATTTAGTTTACAATATTTCCTTTTATAAAAGAAAATTGCGTAGTATGATTATTAAAAAACACCAAAAGATGTTATTCAAAGAACACATTGATATTAGCTTCAATCTCTAAACCGTTGATTTGGAAATACATAATACCCTATTTGTTCATTCTTTTGTTATTTGTTGTATGTTGCGTTATTCCATCAATAATTTTATTCCAATCTTCGAAATGTAGTTCGTGTCCGGTTCCATCAAGCGTTATTAGTTTTGAGCCGTTTATCTTTTCAAGTAAAACTGCTGAATTCTTAAAATGCCATATTTTATCGTCCGTTCCGTGTACAATTAAGGTTGGTTGATTGATTTCGCTCAATCTGTTCCAGTATTCTTCACCACCTTGCAGTGCCGCATGATTGAACATACTTATATAGTTATTAGCTCTTTTAAATTCGGCTCTAATCAGTTTTTCACTTCTTTGTTTGTCAAATTGTTTCCTGCCGCTCATCAATTCAGCACCTTGAATTAAATAATTTGCCACACTGTCTTCATTTGTCCAATCTACGGTTTCAGCTTTTCCGTGAAAATCTAAAATACGCGTATCCATTTCAGGAATTGTGGGGTCTGAGTCGCCCCAAGGACCTGATGAGATTAGTGTTATTGAACTTACCCTGTCGGCATATTTTATTGATGCTATTTGAGAAATCAGTCCGCCCAGTGAAATTCCCACAAAATTGGCTTTGACTATTTTATAGCCGTCCAAAATTGAAATAGCATCATGGGTTAAGTCAACAATATCATAGGGGGTTGAACCCGGTTCGTAATTAGTAGATTTTCCTACGTCCCTATTGTCGTAGCGAATAACAAAAAATCCCTTTTCAGATAGTTTCTGGCAAAATTCAGCATCCCAATACAACATGGATACCGTTGCTCCCGCAATCAAGAGTATTGCCGGATCTTTTTCACATCCAAAACTTTCGGTAAAAAGTCTTATTCCGTTTTTTTTAACTATTTTCTCTTTCATTTCCTCGCCTTTCTGTTTTATAGATTCATTAGTTTTTGGAAAGAAAAGTCGAGGCTGAACATTTCCGTTTCGTTTATTATTGATTCTGCCTGTGCTTCTCTTCCATAAGCAAACATTTGCTGTTCATAATTTTCAATAGCCTCTTCAATGCTGTTAAATTTCCCATTGGTCAGATTATCCGACAATATCAAGGCATCCATCAACCCACTGTTTACGCCTTGTCCTGCAAAAGGAGGCATCAAATGAGCAGCATCTCCAATCATCGTTATGGGTAATGGACGCTTACTTTTCCAAGACTTATCTAAGGGAAATATTCGTGTCGCTAACCCTACAAAAGATGATGTCAAACGAATCAGTTCTTTGTAGCGTTCGTCCCAATCGGAAAATTTTTTCAGGAGAAAATCAACGACACTATTTCTGTCTTGAAAATCTACCCGCGTTTTGCTTTTCCATTCATCAGGTGTTTTAAAACTTATTCCAAAATGCAATGCACCATTATTATTAGGATTCGCAAATAATAAATTACCTTGATGAGCAGCCATTAGCCGGTTTCCATTGCAAAGCTGAAAAAATCCAGGACAGTTCACCTCCGGTTGATGAATATCGGCTTGTATATTGAAAGTACCTGTTTCTTCAACTTCCGTGTCGGTAACAAATTTTCTTACTTTAGACATTCCACCATTGGCAATAATAACCAGATCTGCTGTTTCACTCGATTTATCCTCAAAAGTTAGTATCCACTTCTCCTTATCAGGTTCAAGGGTAACAAGTTTTCTATCCCAAATGACGGTATCATTTTGTAAACTATTTAATAGGATAGTCCTTAAGTCATTTCTGTTTATTTCAGGATTGTCAAAACGATTTTCGGGTCTTACATTTTTTGTGGTTAAAATATTGCCCTTTTCATCAACAATATTTACACCCATTGGTAAAGCTAAGTCATAATAAGTTTGTAACAATCCCGCTCTTTTCATTGCTTCCTGTCCCGAATCCCTGTGCAGATCAAGTGTCCCACCAAAAATCCTTGCATCTTGGTCTTTGTCTCTCTCGTAAACTGTAATGTCCACGCCGTTTTGCTGTAACAATCTCGCCATTGTTAATCCAACAGGCCCGGCACCAATTATTGTAATTTTTTTATGTTTTAATAAAGTCATATTCTTGTTCGCTGGTTTTAATGTCAACTAATGTCTGTCAATTTAATCACTTTGTTTTTTTAAATTCAAACACGGATTTTCCTGATAACTTTAGCTTTTGCCCTTTTTTTAAGCCGTTCGGAAAGTCAATTGCTAAAATTGCTGTATAATCAATTTCTATTTCAGTGCTGTTGTCAAAATGCCTAAACGATTTAACTGTCTGTGTTCTCTTTGCAAAGTATGTTTTTGCTGTTTCTGCCTGTTGTTTAAACGCTGTTAACCCTTTCAGCGATAACCTTATATCATTATTTTGAATGTTTTCAAAAACAATATTATCGTCAAGGTCTGCAACCATTTTTTTGATATCAAATTGGTTGTATCCATCGATGTAGTTATTGATGATGTTTACTCTGTCGGTCATATTTTGTAATTATTTATCGGTTACATATTGGTGTTGTCTGTAGGTTGTTCTACGATAATTGCCAACTTTTAACTTCTATACGAAGGAACATGTTGGGATACTTGAACTTTCGATTTAGCGCCAACACGAGCAAACCGAAGTTAGCACCTACTCTCTATTCAGCATATTTTTTAAAAATACTTGTGGCAATGTGTCCGCCAAAACCAAAAGTATTACTCATTGCGTAATTCACTTGCCGTTGTTGTGATTGGTGTAACGTCAAGTTAAATATATCCCTATATTCAGGTTCAATATCTACCGAATTGATTGTACGTACAGGAAGAATAAACGCCCTTTTCACCCAAGTCCAACAGCTTTGGACCGCAGTTGACTCTTTCGACACCCCTGCGATGCAACCCAATCCGGCTGACGGGGAGCCAGCAACGCTGAAAATTTACCCTCCTCTTTCCCACTAGCGGCTCCTTTTCCGACAACCAGCACGGCGGATCCCTGCCGCGGCGCTGTGAACGCAGCATTTTGATTGGTATCGTTGGCCTTCAGGCTCGTCAGTCAAACAGACCCAGGAGCAGCTCAGCCGGTGGCGCCCGGCTTTCGGGTAACGCCCTGGTCCCGCTGGTTTCGGCTTTGTGCTTCAGGTGATCAAGGATCTGCTTGATCACTATAGGGTCTTCAATGCAGGCGATGACTTTCATGGCGCCGCCGCAGCCGCTGCAGGTCTCGATGTCGATATTGAAAACACGCTTGAGCCGTTGCGCCCATGTCATCGACGCTCGCCGTTGTGCTGGTGTTGCCGGTTCATCAGCCACCCTGACCTTGTTGCCCCTGCCCCGTTTTGCCGGCGTGACCAACGCCCGGTGCCGACTGTTGGGTGCGAACACCCCGTGGAAGCGGGTTAGGTTGACTCTGGGCTTCGGTACCAGGGCGGCCAGCCTTGCAATGAAATCCAATGGTTCGAAAATGACGTGCGTGGTGCCGTCCCGGTACGGCGTCTTGAGCTGGTAGCGCACGTTGCCGCCTCGTGTTAACGACAGCCGCTTCTCGGATACCGCCGGGCGGCTGATGTACCGGCACAGCCGTTCGAGCTTCTTGCGTTCATCGGCCCTGGCCGCCACGCCGGCGTGCAGGCTAGACCCGGCTACCTTGCCAATCCCGTCACCGAACGGATCACCACTGGTCGGCAGAGTTTGCAAAGTGAACACCTTTCGCCCCGCCTGTGAACCGACAGCGATACGGTAAGTGATCGAGTGCCCCAGCAGGGGTGTCATCGGGTCGTCATCCACCGCATCCGAGGCCAGATAGCTGTTTTCGACATCCCGTTCCAGCAGGCCTTGCCGTTCCAGATAGCGACCCACCCGGTGGGCGATGGTGTGCGTCAGCTGGGTGAGCTCTGGGCTGGTCGGCGCCTTGACCCAGCGGAAACGCGCTGAGCCGTGGGATTGCTCGACATACACACCGTCGAGAAACAGCATGTGGAAGTGAACATTCAGATTGAGCGCCGATCCAAAACGCTGGATCAGGGTGACCGCGCCCGTCTTGGCCACTTGGTGGGTATGGCCCGCTTTCTTGACCAGGTGCGTGGCAATGACGCGGTAAACGATGCCCAGCACCCACCCCATGATCTCGGGCCGGCTGGCAAACAGGAAACGCAGCTGAAACGGGAAGCTCAACACCCACTGACGCATGGGTTGTTCAGGCAGTACTTCATCAACCAGCAAGGCGGCACTTTCGGCCATCCGCCGCGCCCCACAGCTCGGGCAGAAACCGCGACGCTTACAGCTGAAAGCGACCAGGTGCTCGGCGTGGCAAGACTCGCAGCGAACCCGTAGAAAGCCATGCTCCAGCCGCCCGCATTGGAGAAATTCTTCAAATTCCCGTTGCACATAGCCCGGCAATTCCTTTCCCTGCTCTGCCATAAGCGCAGCGAATGCCGGGTAATACTCGTCAACGATCTGATAGAGAAGGGTTTGCTCGGGTCGGTGGCTCTGGTAACGACCAGTATCCCGATCCCGGCTGGCCGTCCTGGCCGCCACATGAGGCATGTTCCGCGTCCTTGCAATACTGTGTTTACATACAGTCTATCGCTTAGCGGAAAGTTCTTTTACCCTCAGCCGAAATGCCTGCCGTTGCTAGACATTGCCAGCCAGTGCCCGTCACTCCCACTCGATTGTAAACAAGCACACAAAACCCTTTAGTGACAACAATTTGCAAGAACTATCAGGCTCAGTGCCATGAAAAATACCATGACCAGATCATGAGGTTGAACACGGCTTGCGCCGGCAGCGTTCACGCTCCTGGTCGGCGATCTCGCCCGGCTGCAATGCTAGCTCAGCATCGGTCATGCGCTCCAGCACGTCGCGTAGGCGGATGGTGCAAGGAATGGGCGGCAGCTCGAACTCATAGCCGCCGGCGATCATTTCGGCCGCAATCTCCTCGGTGATGAAAAACGGCTCGTCGTCTTGGTTCGGCTTCTTCATGCCCTTTCCTCCTGGCGCTCATCCTGGCCGACAGCGGCCAGGGCATCGGCTTCCGTCAATGCGTCCTCCACGAACGCGCCGTGCTGCTTCGCTTCGGCCTGGCTGACCTCGGCCCATATCCGTTTCACCTGGGCCGCACTGTACCCGGCCAGCTCGGCGGTCTTGTTGATGCTGTAGCCGGACTTGCGCAGCGCGACAACTTGGGCGCGGCGCTTCGGATCAGCACGGCGGCCCTTGTACCGCCCGGCCTGGCGGGCCAACTCAATGCCTTGGCGCTGGCGTTCGCGCCTGTCCTCGTAGTCGTCGCGGGCCATCTGCAAGGCCAGGCGAAAAAGCATGATCTGCACGGCTTCCAGCACGATCTTGGCGACGCCCTGGGCCTCGGCCGCCAGGTCGGATAGATCGACCACGCCAGGGACGGCCAGGCTTGCGCCTTTGGCCTGTATCGAGGCCACCAGGCGCTCGGCCTCGGGCAAAGGTAGGCGGCTGATGCGGTCGATCTTCTCGGCAATGACCACCTCGCCGGGCTGTAGGTCGCCGATCATGCGCAGCAGCTCAGGCCGGTCGGCGCGTGCGCCGGATGCCTTCTCACGGTAGATGCCGGCGACGTAGTAGCCGGCGGCCTTCGCGGCCGTAGTGATCGCCTCTTGGCGTTCCAAGTCCTGCGCGTCGGTGCTGACGCGCAGATAGACCCGCGCCACCATCGGCGCGGCTACTGGCTTCGTCCTGCGCATACTTGCGGGCTCCTTTGGGCATACGCAAAGTGTCCGGTCATGCTACCCCCGGCCAAAAAGGCCGTCATGCGATTTATCTTGGCCGGGTCGTTATTGGCGGGTCTAAATGGCCGCTCCGTGGATCTCATCGCCAGAAATGGCGATGCGAGATCCAGGGCAGGGCGGCCGCCATCGTCAGACCTGGCGATGGTCGACGCCGGCGCGCATCGTCGGATGCGGCGATGCTCGAGCGAGGCGAAAAAAAACCGCCTCGGGGTATCCGAGGCGGCAAGTCTGCATGCGGTTCAGGGAGGAAGAAACCGCGCCGGCGATCAGGGAGGAAAACCGCGCGGCCTGATGTGCAGCTCGGCCACTTTAGCCGGATTTTTCGACTTATCCGATGCGAGCGGCCCGCCGTGGGCGCTGCTCGATCTGCTGTTGCTTTTTCTCGACGTGCTTCTGCTCCTGGTGCTGCTGCTCGTCGCGCTGCACCTGGCTGATGGCCGCGCCGATCTGCCGCTTCACGCCCTCGATGCCCAGCTCGCTCTTGTGCGCCAAGTCGTTGAAGTCGGTGTGCTGCTTCATCGTGGACAGCGCCGCGATCTGCGCGCCGCTCAACATCGACGCCTTGAGCTTGGCCGCCTCGTCGCCGGCCAGCTCGACCTTGCCGGCGGCGGCGTCGGCAAGGCGCTGCTCGGCGCGCAGGTGGGTCTTGAAGCTGTCGGGCGTGATGGCGGGCAAGTCGCGCGGGTAGGTGTTCTCGGCCGGCGCGAAGATCGGGAAGATCGCCTTGCCGCCCACGGCCTGGGCGGCCGCCTCGGCCTTCTCCCGGCCGGGGTTGTTGCCGTGGGTCATGACCAGGTGCCGGTCGTCGTCGCCGGCGATGATGACCGGCTTGTCCGGGAACTTGGCGTGCAGCGCCTTCGCCACGGCCTCAAGGTTGCCGCTGTCGAAGGCGGCGACCGTGGCGTGGCCCACGGCCTCGGCCACCTGGGCCGCCGTGGCGTAGCCCTCCGAGATCACCAGCGCCGGCGCGGCCGCCAGGGCGTCCATGCCGCCGACCGGGTGGAAGCATCCTTCCTTCTTCGAGTCCTTGGCGAACCGCTTAGTGCCGTCCTCCTGGATGTATTGCATCGTCCATTGCTTGCCCTCTGCGTCGAAGGCCGGGATGTAGGTCTTCTGGCCTTCGCGGTCGGTCATCACGCCGGCCTGCGCCTGGATGCCTTTGGCTTGCAGGTAGGGCGTCGGCTGCTCGATGGGCACGAGGTCGGCCATCTGCCGACCGACGCGCTGCGCGGTGGCCTCCTGGGCCTTGTCCTGCTCGACGGCTCGCTGTGCCAGCTTCTCGGCCGCCTCGGCCTGGAGCTTGGCCTTCTCCTGGTCGCTCAAGGCGTAGCCCTTGCTCTTCCAGGTAATGTCCGTGCCGGTCTTGTTGTTGATGATCCGCCCGGCCGGGTGCCCGTCCAGGTGGCCCACGTAGAAGCCATCGAGCGCGCCCTTCTTGCCGCCCTCGACCGGCACGCGGTGCCGCTTGCCATCCATGATCGGGTGATCGCCCTGGGCGTTGCTGCCGGTGAACAGGCCGGCGCTGCGCATGGCCTCGGCGAACTCTTCCCTTGGCGTCATCGCTGGCCCTTGCTGGGCCTGCACGTTCTCGGGCTTCCAGCGTTCGAGCTTCGCCGCGTCGGCGCGCGGGCCGACATACCAGGACTTCGCGGCCTTGTCCCAAAGCGCGCCGGCGGCCTTGGCCGCGTTGCGCTGCTCGTAGGGCACGGCCAGGTACTGGCGGGCCTGCTGGGCCTGCTGCGCGGGCTTCTGCGCCTCGCCCTGGGCTTCGGGTGCCGGCTGGGCCGAACGCGGCTCTACGGCCGCTGTAGCGGCTCCCTGCGCCCATTTGGCGAAGGGAGCGGCATCGGTGCCCGGCGGCACGTACCAGGACTGTTGCTGCCGATCCCAACGCGCCCCGAGGCTCTTGGCCTCGTCCTTCTCCTTGTACGGCACGTTGATGTACTGCCGTTCGGGCTTCTCGGCCTGCGGCTGCGCCTGCTGCCGCTCGCGTTCCTGGCGCTCCAGCTCGGCCGCGCGGCGCTGTCGTTGAGCATGGCCGACGCCTCGGCGGTCTTGCGTGCCTCTTTAGCGGCTGAAATGTCCTCTTCGGTCGCGTTGGGGTCGGGCGCGTAGTTGTTCAGCTCGTCCAGGCTGCGAACCTGGTGGGGTTCACCGTCCTGGTCGTGGAACGCAAAGATGCGCTGGCCGTCGCTCCACCTGGCTTCGGCGTCGATGCTCGACACGATCTGTTCGCCGTGCTGCTGGAGCTGCTGCGCGAGGTGGAGCTGTTCGGCCATGTTGGCGAACTCTTGCGCCAAGCCCTTGCGCTCCAGGTAGGCGTTGTCGGTGTCGGTGTGGCTCGGGTCGATGCCGAACACCGGCGACAGCCGGTCATGCGCGACCGCGTAGAACTGCTCGGGATCGGTGCCGGTGATGCTGCCCACGGTTTCGAGGCCACGGCTGCGCAAGGCGTCTTCCAGGGTGTCGCCCTGGAATGCCTGGTAGTGGCTGAAAGACACGTCCGGGTTGTCCAGGACTTCGGCAATGTCCACGGCCAGGGCCTGGGCCACGGCTTCGTCCTGGGCCTGGCTCTGCTGCTGGTCTTGCTCCTGAACCTGCTTCTGCTCGAAGGCCAGCACGTAGTCGTGAATCTTCTCGGCATCGGCGGCCGCGCGGAACACCTCCAGCGGCTCGTCTTGCAGCGCCTTGATCCACGAACCCACATAGGCGGCGTGCTGGCCCGGATCGTGGCCGATGCCCAGCTCGTCGCCGACGATCATGGAAGCGATCTCGCCGCCACCGCCTGCCACGGCTGAACCGCCGCCCGTTTCGAGCACCCAGGCGCTGCGCGACGAACCGATTGTGCGAACCGAAAAGCCTGCGGCATCCAATGCCGCGTCGGTCGCCACAAAGCCGCTAAACGTGCTTTGAGGAAGCCCGGTCGTATTCGTTCTTTTGTGACCGACCAGCGCCGCGCCGGGGTACTTGAAGGTTCCGGGCGCGACCTGCCAGATTTCGGCGATGTCGAACGGCACCGGACGGTCGCTAGTCAGGAAATCATGCTGCCTGAGCCTCTCGTGGTGAGTGCCGTTCAGCACCGTACCGGGTACAAGGCAGGCGATGCAGGCATCCGGTCCTAAATAACGGTCGATGGCATGAAGCAGGTGCATCGTGCCCAGCTCGAGATGGAGAAAGGACTGTCCTGCGGGCTGGATACCGTAGAGTTTCGCCCGGCCTCTCAGTAAGTCCCGGTACGGATTGTCGGCCAGCCCGCTCATGGCGAGCCATGGCGGATTGGACACGAGCCCGTTGAAGTGGCCGGTAAGAAGGCCCGGCCTGTAGGTATTGCGCAGGATGAACGCCCAGATGCCGTTGCGCCCGGCAACGGCCAGTTCGGCCATGCGATGCGCCAGCGGGAACAGCGCCTCGGAAAGCTGAGTGTAAAGCTCCGGCGACAACGTGATCCCGAACGCCGCAATCGTACCGTCGAGAAAACTGTCTGCGTCCGCCTTTGTGAAACCCTCAACGGTTCCGCGCCGCTGCGCATCACGCGCTTCGTCATAGGCCCAGTCCACGATCCGGTCGAAAAACTCCCGGTACGTCGGCTGCACCAACGCTGTCGGTAAATGTACGGTCGTGCCGTCAAGCGATATCGGAAGGCACTGTTGCAAATAGGCTGACATGATAAGCTAAATATCTTATTTATTTCGAGATACAGCAGATGAATCCCTTCCATGGTCGGCACTTTCAAGGTGAAATCATTCTTTGGGCTGTTCGTTGGTATTGTAAATATGGCATCAGCTATCGTGAACTTCAAGAAATGCTCGCTGAACGGGGTGTGAATGTTGACCACACCACAATTTATCGTTGGGTTCAGCGTTATGCTCCAGAAATGGAAAAACGCTTACGCTGGTATTGGCGTAATCCTACAGATTTACATTCATGGCATATGGATGAGACTTATATCAAAGTGAAGGGGCGATGGACTTACCTGTATCGTGCAGTTGATCAACGTGGTCATACGATTGACTTTTACCTTTCCGCTAGACGGAACAGTAAATCAGCCTATTGTTTTTTAGGAAAAATCTTCAATACGGTGAAAAAATGGCAAATTCCACGGGTCATCAATACAGATAAAGCAGCGACCTATGGCCATGCTTTATCACGGTTAAAGCGAGAAGGAAAATGTCCAGTAGATATTGAGCACAGGCAGATTAAGTATAAAAATAATGTCATTGAATGTGATCATGGTAAGTTAAAGCGGATCATCAGGGCCACATTAGGATTCAAATCTATGAAGACGGCTTATGCCACAATTAAAGGTATTGAAGTCATGCGTGCACTACGTAAAGGACAAGCATCGTCATTTTATTATGGTCAGCCTCAAGGTGAAGTGTGTCTAATCAACAGGGTTTTCGGTCTCTAAGCACTTTTAAAAAGGAACTTCATCGACTCAAATCTCTATTTGCAACAGTGCCCCGGCTCTCATCGAAGAAGGAGTCCTCGGTGAGATTCAGAATGCCGAACACCGTCACCATGGCGTCGGCCTCCGCAGCGACTTCCACGATGGGGATCGGGCGAGCAAAAAGGCAGCAATTATGAGCCCCATACCTACAAAGCCCCACGCATCAAGCTTTTGCCCATGAAGCAACCAGGCAATGGCTGTAATTATGACGACGCCGAGTCCCGACCAGACTGCATAAGCAACACCGACAGGGATGGATTTCAGAACCAGAGAAAGAAAATAAAATGCGATGCCATAACCGATTATGACAACGGCGGAAGGGGCAAGCTTAGTAAAGCCCTCGCTAGATTTTAATGCGGATGTTGCGATTACTTCGCCAACTATTGCGATAACAAGAAAAAGCCAGCCTTTCATGATATATCTCCCAATTTGTGTAGGGCTTATTATGCACGCTTAAAAATAATAAAAGCAGACTTGACCTGATAGTTTGGCTGTGAGCAATTATGTGCTTAGTGCATCTAACGCTTGAGTTAAGCCGCGCCGCGAAGCGGCGTCGGCTTGAACGAATTGTTAGACATTATTTGCCGACTACCTTGGTGATCTCGCCTTTCACGTAGTGAACAAATTCTTCCAACTGATCTGCGCGGGAGGCCAAGCGATCTTCTTCTTGTCCAAGATAAGCCTGTCTAGCTTCAAGTATGACGGGCTGATACTGGGCCGGCAGGCGCTCCATTGCCCAGTCGGCAGCGACATCCTTCGGCGCGATTTTGCCGGTTACTGCGCTGTACCAAATGCGGGACAACGTAAGCACTACATTTCGCTCATCGCCAGCCCAGTCGGGCGGCGAGTTCCATAGCGTTAAGGTTTCATTTAGCGCCTCAAATAGATCCTGTTCAGGAACCGGATCAAAGAGTTCCTCCGCCGCTGGACCTACCAAGGCAACGCTATGTTCTCTTGCTTTTGTCAGCAAGATAGCCAGATCAATGTCGATCGTGGCTGGCTCGAAGATACCTGCAAGAATGTCATTGCGCTGCCATTCTCCAAATTGCAGTTCGCGCTTAGCTGGATAACGCCACGGAATGATGTCGTCGTGCACAACAATGGTGACTTCTACAGCGCGGAGAATCTCGCTCTCTCCAGGGGAAGCCGAAGTTTCCAAAAGGTCGTTGATCAAAGCTCGCCGCGTTGTTTCATCAAGCCTTACGGTCACCGTAACCAGCAAATCAATATCACTGTGTGGCTTCAGGCCGCCATCCACTGCGGAGCCGTACAAATGTACGGCCAGCAACGTCGGTTCGAGATGGCGCTCGATGACGCCAACTACCTCTGATAGTTGAGTCGATACTTCGGCGATCACCGCTTCCCTCATGATGTTTAACGCCTGAGCTCAGCCGACCGAAACCGCGTAGCGGTTTTGGGTCGGCTGCAGCGATTTGTTGGGCGATAGCTTGCCACATTCTCTCAACGATTGGGATTTGATGTACTTTCCGCACTTTGTAGCGCGACCACATCATGCTCCCCCTGGCCGCGAGAGCCCTTCACTCGGGAAACACAAGACAGACCGAGCACGACTGTTGCAAGGGTCAAACAGTACACGACAACCGGCCAAGCCGTGTTGCGCGGCAACAGCGAAATGATCAACGTTCCGATGCTTCCTAGCAGTACACCGCCCAAGCAGAAGTAGACTGCCGTGACCGTTCCAGCAACATGGTCGAATCCTCGAAGAGCGCCATTGGGCGCCACAGATACCGCTGTGGCGACACCAATACCCACTAGCCACATTGGAGCAATAAAGCCTAACACGGACTGCAAAGCCCATATTTCGGTGATGGCAAGCAATACTGCTCCAGCTATCAGGCATCCCATTCCCATTCGCAAGACACTTGGGCTGCCCCACTTGGGTATCACACGCCCCATAAAACGAGCCGTAAACACCATGGCAATTGCCACTGTGGCGAACAGCAGGCTGAAGCCAAGCTGAGACACACCTTGCCTGCCCATCATTAGTCCGGGCGCAATGGAGAAAAAGACGAAGAAGCTACCCATTCCAGCGGCGTAACACAACGTGTACAACCAGAAGTTCAGGCACTTAACGGGGAGTAGCAGCTGCGACCATTGCAAGCCCGCAACTCGTTGCACCCGGGTTTCAGGCCAGAATCGCCACGCTGCTGCAGATGCAGCGATCATGCCCAAACCTAGAAACGCAAAGATAGCCCGCCACCCAAGCCACATGTCGACGAGCGCTCCGAGCAATGGGCCTACCGCCGGGACTATGGCCAGCATGGATCCGAGTATGCCGTAAATGACATTACTTTCCTCGCGACCTGCGTAAATGTCACGTACTGTTGCAAATGTGGAAACAAGGCACGCCGAGGCACCACAAGCCTGAAGAATCCGAAGCCCCAGAAAGACTTCAGCCGATGACGTAAGAGCGAGGCCCATTGACGCCACAACGTAGGCGAGGCCACCTCCCAGTAGAACGGGGCGGCGCCCCAGTCGGTCCGATAGCGGTCCAAACAAGAGCTGACCGGCACCAATCATGACCAAGTACGTTGTCAGCGTAAGCTGAATTGTGCTCGCTGTCGTACCAAGCGCGTTTGGCATAAACGGCACTGCTGGCAAGTACATGTCCATGCCGAGTGATGCCAATAAATCGAACGGTGATAACAACAACACCGTGGCGGCAAGGGAGTACCGCCAACTAAAGTTTTTTGAGCGCACGAAACCATCTCCTTGAACAAAGGATTTGGCGGCGCTCCCGTAGAGCAAAAGGATTCATGAGAACGCCGCAACAACCGAAAAATGAAGGTTGCTGCGGCTTACTTGTCTGCGTTCTTGGAAGTGCTCATCTGCTGACTATCTCATGATTAAATTTGAATCGTAACAACTTTCAAGCAACTCTGCAAGGAGCCTTATTGTGCGCCCAACGCCGGAGTTAAGCCGCCGCGCGTAGCGCGGTCGGCTTGAACGAATTGTTAGACATCATTTACCAACTGACTTGATGATCTCGCCTTTCACAAAGCGAATAAATTCTTCCAAGTGATCTGCGCGTGAGGCCAAGTGATCTTCTTTTTGTCCCAGATAAGCTTGCTTAGCTTCAAGTAAGACGGGCTGATACTGGGCAGGTAGGCGTTTTATTGCCCAGTCGGCAGCGACATCCTTCGGCGCGATTTTGCCGGTTATTGCGCTGTACCAAATGCGGGACAACGTAAGCACTACATTTCGCTCATCGCCGGCCCAGTCGGGCTGCGAGTTCCATAGCTTCAAGGTTTCCCTCAGCGCCTCGAATAGATCCTGTTCAGGAACCGGGTCAAAGAATTCCTCCGCTGCCGGACCTACCAAGGCAACGCTATGTTCTCTTGCTTTTGTAAGCAGGATAGCTAGATCAATGTCGATCATGGCTGGCTCGAAGATACCCGCAAGAATGTCATTGCGCTGCCATTCTCCAAATTGCAGCTCGCGCTTAGCCGGATAACGCCACGGGATGATGTCGTCATGCACGACAAGGGTGACTTCTATAGCGCGGAGCGTCTCGCTCTCGCCAGGGAAAGCCGAAGCCTCCATAAGGTCATTGAGCAATGCTCGCCGCGTCGTTTCATCAAGCTTTACGGCCACAGTAACCAACAAATCAATATCGCTGTATGGCTTCAGGCCGCCATCCACTGCGGAGCCGTACAAATGCACGGCCAGCAACGTTGATTCCAGATGGCGCTCAATGACGCTTAGCACCTCTGATAGTTGGTTCGAAATTTCGATGGTCACCGCTACCCTCATGATGTCTAACGCCGCCATAAGTTGCGGCTTTGGAGTTGATTGTTTTGTGGTAGCGTAGCGTTAAACCACAAAACAAGCGACGGAAAAGCCGTCAACTTGATGGCCTTGTTAGCCTTATCAGCGCGACTGTGATGTATAAACGTCAAAAATTGAATGACCAATTTTAACAATCGCATCATTTCGCTCTGCCATTGAAGCCTGTGTTTGAGCTAGATAGATGCTCACAATAATTGGGGCTTGATGCTCACTCCACACAACTGCTGTAATACTCCGAGCACCAAATCCGCCAGCACCTGAGCGATCCGCAATGTTCCATCCCGCCGGCAATACTGAACGTAGTAAATTACCAGTGACTTGATTGTTCACCATCCAAGACTCTAATTTTTTCTGGTTCATTTCAGATAGCGCGGAACCAAATAAAAATTTATTCAAAGTACTGGCTATTGCCTTAGGAGTTGTCGTATCCCTCAAATCACCGAGCTTACCTTCATTTAAATCAGGCTCAATACGGTCTAGACGAGTCTCTTTGTCCCCAATTTGTCTTAAAAAATCAGTAACGCCTTTGGGGCCACCTACAGCACTTAGGATGATATTTGCCGCAGTATTATCACTTGTAGTCATAGTTGCGAAGCACGCATCATCGAGTGTGATTGCCTGCCCTACTTGCTTTTCTATTACAGGGGAATAGGTCACAAGATCTGCTTTCTTAATCTCGACTGTACTATTGGGATTAACTTTTCCTTGCTCAGCATCATATAGTAATTTAGCGCAAGCTATTGTTTTAAAAGTACTTGTTAACGGGAAGCGCTGATTGCCATTGTAATCCCAATATTCTCCATTTTGAGTATCAAGAACGGAAACACCTATACGAGCAGAAAGAGAAACTTCAATTGCCTTAACGTCTTGTTCAACTTGCTGAAACTTTGAACTACTTGCAAAAACCACGGATGGTATTAAAAGCGAAAATGCCAATAAAAACTTCATGTAAGTAACCCCATAATTTTGATTGTCACACATTTTATATAAAAGCATGAGGCTCCATAATATGGCTAACGCCCGCCTCAACTGCCGGAGGTTAATGGCGCCTTTTTTGCAGCTCCACCGCAAAAAAAGGTGACAGTAACCGGAGGTCAGATTGCAGGCGCTTGTTAACTCTTTTGCCAGATTTGATAACAATAGTTAATGTTAGACTCGAAATCTTGCTCAAATACCAACTTGAATGTATCTGGGATTTCAGGAAAAACTATGTCTCCATCTCGCTCGATGTCGACTGTTGAAATATGCAAAGTATCTACTTTGGAAATCAAGCTTTTGTATATTTCACCACCACCAGAAACGATAACATGATCCGTGATTTCCTCTAAATTTATTAAGGCATCCTGAATTGAGGAGAAAACCATTACACCCTCATCATTCGTAGAAAAATTAGAGCGAGTTACAACTGCATACTTTCGATTTGGGAGAGCGCCCATTGACTCAAAAGTTTTGCGTCCAACTAAAAGCCATTGATTATATGTAATTGCCTTAAATAGAAGTTGCTCGCCTTTGGCGCTCCATGGAATATCTGGTCCATTACCGATAATACCGTTCTTCGACTTGGCAGCCATTAGTGATAACTTCACGATTTCTCCCTCGAGTTAACTTTGTTTTAGGGCGACTGCCCTGCTGCGTAACATCGTTGCTGCTCCATAACATCAAACATCGACCCACGGCGTAACGCGCTTGCTGCTTGGATGCCCGAGGCATAGACTGTACAAAAAAACAGTCATAACAAGCCATGAAAACCGCCACTGCGCCGTTACCACCGCTGCGTTCGGTCAAGGTTCTGGACCAGTTGCGTGAGCGCATACGCTACTTGCATTACAGCTTACCAACCGAACAGGCTTATGTCCACTGGGTTCGTGCCTTCATCCGTTTCCACGGTGTGCGTCACCCGGCAACCTTGGGCAGCAGCGAAGTCGAGGCATTTCTGTCCTGGCTGGCGAACGAGCGCAAGGTTTCGGTCTCCACGCATCGTCAGGCATTGGCGGCCTTGCTGTTCTTCTACGGCAAGGTGCTGTGCACGGATCTGCCCTGGCTTCAGGAGATCGGAAGACCTCGGCCGTCGCGGCGCTTGCCGGTGGTGCTGACCCCGGATGAAGTGGTTCGCATCCTCGGTTTTCTGGAAGGCGAGCATCGTTTGTTCGCCCAGCTTCTGTATGGAACGGGCATGCGGATCAGTGAGGGTTTGCAACTGCGGGTCAAGGATCTGGATTTCGATCACGGCACGATCATCGTGCGGGAGGGCAAGGGCTCCAAGGATCGGGCCTTGATGTGGCACTGTTGCAAAGTTAGCGATGAGGCAGCCTTTTGTCTTATTCAAAGGCCTTACATTTCAAAAACTCTGCTTACCAGGCGCATTTCGCCCAGGGGATCACCATAATAAAATGCTGAGGCCTGGCCTTTGCGTAGTGCACGCATCACCTCAATAC
>NZ_JBLIYY010000030.1:0-15615 GCF_057480965.1 Acinetobacter sp. P37
GCATAAATATGTAAGCATCTGATTTAAATAAATTTAATTTTGGATCAAAAAACAATCAAAACTTTTAAAATCATATAGTTATGAAATCTTTGTGCAACAAAGCAAACCTTCGTTATAATCAAATAAAATACATCTTGAATATTCAGAGTCATCATCCAAATTATCTAAAGAAGCGCTTAGATAAACAAGATTATCAGAGATCACGCATGCACTTTTAAATGTTACTGGAGATATTTCTGTCATAGTTTTTTCCCACCACTTTTCATACTTGTACCAATTTTTCCTAAATGACTTTTATCAATAGTCAATTTACCACTGGGATCAGCGCGTACTTTGAAGTCTCTACTCATACCCATAGATTCGTGATAAATCCGGAGGGTAGCTAACATTTTTGCACGATCACATTTTAAAACTTTTGAAACAGAAACAGCTGCAATATATTCTAATTGCCATAATTCTGTGACCCCAACAGGCTTTGAAGTTTTCCCCATTACCCTTTCTTTTTTATCATAGTATGCATGAACTTGACCGTGTTGTAATTGTTTACCAGCACCGGTTACACATACTACTAATCCATTGTT
The DNA here is from genome assembly GCF_057480965.1 of Acinetobacter sp. P37. Taxonomy (NCBI): domain Bacteria; kingdom Pseudomonadati; phylum Pseudomonadota; class Gammaproteobacteria; order Moraxellales; family Moraxellaceae; genus Acinetobacter; species Acinetobacter sp. P37. The sequence continues at coordinate 582 of NZ_JBLIYY010000030.1, forward strand.
TTCAGATATTGCTCCTGGAATTCTCTTATTAGTTTCACTTCTTTTTCCATATTTAAAAGCTCTATCTGGTACGACATGATGACCTGTTTTACCGAAATCACCACATGTGTCTGGTCGGTATGGTCTTAATATACATGGATTATCAAGGTCCTTATCTTTAGGTGGTTTTTCTTTATCGGGTGTCTTTTCTTTTTGGGTATGAGTCGTTGAGGTAGATTTACCCGATTGTATATTTACATCATATCTACCGGTGGGAATGTTGGCCCCATTCGCACCAGCCATACCCAATTGAGGTTGAGGTAGTAATTCCTGAAATTTTCTCTGAATTTCATTGCAGAGATCGCTAATGTATTTTTTTATCGCATTCTTTGCATTAGTAATCTCAACTTTGAACTTTTCCAAAGCCGATTTTAAACTACCGCGAACTTTATTGAGGAAACCATTAATAGCTTGAATTAAACGATCAATACATTTGTTTAATGCATTTAATGCTGTTTTTCCCATCTTTTGCCATGGCTTAGACCTGAGCCATGCTTCAGGAGCATTGTTCCATGGGCTTTTTATTTTTAGCTTTTTGAAGGCACTCTCAAAGCCTTCCATCAATTTAAAAATTTTTAATTTATTAGCTTCCTTTGATCTTGCGGCTTTGACAATGGTTTTAACAGCCGAACCAATTTCAGGAATGACTCCAAATGCAGTAAGAGCCAACGCTTTATAGTTATCAGATGATTTACCATTTTCTTTTGAAAGGTCTATTAGATTCGCTATTAGGTCTCTAACATCACAAACCTGATCAACCACAGGAATCATACTGATTAAACCACTAACAATGATTTGTGACATCGTAGGATTCTTATTGAAATCACCCTTTAACATTCCCCAAATCCAGCTACTTTTATCTATTACAGCCACCGCAATATTATGATTTGTCACACTCTCATTAATCGCAGCTTGACCTTGATAAAAGAATATTTTTTCCCACCACGATAGATTCGGATCTGGTTTACTTGTGTCATATTCTCTATATGTAAGATAGTTAGCTGGGCTATCCTGAATATGTTGTGCAAGTTTTTCAGCACCGTACCAAAACTGTTGCTGTATATCAGTAGAACGGTTAGCAATTTTATTCCAAAAAGCTTGATTTTCTGTCGACATTTTATTCTCTAATTTTCATTATTATTCGATATTTCTAAGTCTTGTTGAATAAACCAATCATCAATTTCATGAGGAGGAAAGTCATCTTCAGACTGATCTTCTCCATATTGAATTTTGGCTCTACCAGCTGGAATACCTTTAACAACAGCTTTGCCTTTATCGTCTAATTCACCTTTTTTTCGACTTCCATCTGAAAGTAAAACTTCAAATTCAGCACCTTTTACAGGTGAGCCATCACTATGTAAATATTCTAGAACTAAGTCATCCTTTTTGATTTCAGTAAGTGGTAAGTGTGGTAAAACATAATTTGTTTTACTCCCCCCCCACAAACTTATGCTGTCCAGCTTTTACCTCAAACTTGCCACTAGTCGTAGGAAATATACCTGAACCATTAATCTTGAGCTGTGAACCGCCTCCAGTCAGGATGAGTTCTTTCGGACTAGTGATATAAACCGTATCTTCTGTTGAAATAATTTGAATCCCTTTACGGGCAATCAAATCCGCTCCATCCCCCTGAGCTTGTATTTCAATCTCCCCCTTACCAGCAAACAATCTTGCACCTTCGTGAGCTGCAAATAAACTGATTTTACTTTGTGCATGTGCAAGTAGACTCTTTTGCGTACTCAAGTTAATGCTATCACCAGCGCTATGACTGATTTGACCATCAGCAGACAGATGAATATCTTCATTTGTTGCTAGGGCAATAGAGTTCGGTGCAGTTAACATCATGATGGCTTGTTTAAAAGCTTTTGCTTTGGCTCCACTTTCTTGTTCAATTTGATCTATAAATTGCTTCAGATTGTCTAATACTTCCAAAGGATCAGTCTGTCGGTTCTTGGCCACTTCGCTGAGTGCTTTTGAATTATTTAAACTAGAATCAAGCTGTGTTTTAGTTTCAGATGCATCCAAATGCTGACCAGTAGCTTGATCTTGTTGGTAGGTCGAAAGGAGTAATCCTTGCTTAGCTCTCAGTACTCCCCATTGATCTGTTCGCAATTCAAAACCTTCACCACGTCCATCACTCGTGTCTGTTTCTTTCGGATGGCTAAGATTACCTAGATTGAGCTGTGATGCCCCATGACTGCTCTGCACTTGTGTGCTGATCTGTCCAGTGGTGTCATCAAAACGAGTTATCCAAAGCCGTCGCCTTGAACCTCTTTGGAGCGAATCCCTGAAAGCTTTTTGGTATCGGGAAGTTGCCCTTTTTGATCAAACTTGGTCGGACTACGATGTGCCTCATGAATGCGACCAACGACATAAGGGCGGTCGATATTGCCATCAAAGAAGTTGATGACAACGATTTCACCAATACGTGGCAAGAATCGTGCACCATAACCTTCTCCTGCCCAAGGGGTGAGTACATCTACCCACGCAGAGTCAGTGTCATTATTATTCGCGCCTGAACCACTGTCATGCGCATGGTATTCTGTTCGAGTAAACAGAAAGCGAACTTTAATCCGTCCCCATTCATCGACATGAATTTCTTCACCCTCGACGCCTACGACTTTGGCACGTTGTGGGTGGGTCTTAGGGCGATCGTCAAGTGGCCTGTAAGGTGGAACAATGTCAATGTTTCGACGTTGTAAAATAAGGTTATTGGCTTGACGCTCATCTTGATTGTTGGTATGAATTTCGGGCTGTTGCCAATGGCTTTCTTTGAGTAAGGCGGTGACTTGGTCAGTTAGATCTTTAGCAAATTATTTTGGTTATAAAAGGTCTTTGCTGTGATTAGAAACTCTTGATCGGAACCTTCATGTTGATCAATTTCAGGATGTTCTTTGAAATTAAACCAATACCCGACATGTGCATCACGTACTGTTGAAGTCGCACTAAAGTACTTGGCTTGCGAATTGAAGTATTTGCTTAAATTTTCATTCAGTTTTTCAATTTGTTTGTTGCCAGACTGAGTTGCACCATCTTCACCTTTGAGGTCTTGTATCCATGCAGGACTGATGTGAAAGGCTTGTTCTAAGCCTAAACTTACTACATCTTGATTATCTGAATGCTGATGTTTTGTGAGTACCGAGCCTGCACCTTCTTCTTGTGCTAAAGCATCTGCTTGCCATCTTTGAAGGTGTACCGCAGTTGGTTGTAGAGAACGCAATCCTGTGAATGCTGTGATACTGTCTTGTCGTTCTGTAGCACTACTTCGATGAAAACGAATATTGCGACGATCTAATGCTTGAAATTGGGCATTATCATCAATTAAGCGTAGCTTTTGTGGTTTGATCTGTTTAGATGAACTCCATACTTGATGCTGTGCTTCATCAATCAGTGTAGTTACACCTTCAGAAGCTAAAAGTCGTTTAATAAAGTCGTAGTCGGTTTCATTGCTCTGCATGATGAAGGGACGAACATCATAGCTTTTGCTTAATCCGCTTTTATCTAAGGTTAAGCTAGAAGCGAGTAATGGGCTTTTCACTTAAATCCAAAACATCAAAAAAATCAGGTGCACTTTCACATCATGGGTCTTGCTATCATTAATAATAAATTCAGTAGGATTTCCATCCGCATCCACAACTAAATAGATTATAGAACTATTTCCACCAATGTTATTAGAAATTGCTTGGTCTTTCACTCCTGCCTTATGTTGATGCACTCGCATATGAGAGGCATCAATAGAAACCTATTCTTGATTTGCATCATTTGATATTAATTTAAAGACTTAGACCATTGATTATGCGCCAGCATTGTTGGAATGCATAACAAGTAGGTATGTGGTTTGTCGATTGAATTTTACTTTCTCACTATTTTTTTATACAACAAATATCAACAGCACCTAACTTTTATAAATATATATGATAAAAAATTGTTTTTAATTAAGATTAATTTTATTACTAGGTATCCCCAAGATTATAATATCAGACATATTTTAAAGAAAAGAAGTGTAGCAAGTTGCTACACTTCTTGATTTTTCTCTACCAACTCTTTCAATAGATTTTCTAATTTTTCCAAACTAGCATCATCAAAATGAGAAATTTTTAAAGAAACCTTTAATAACTTATCATTAAATTTAATATTTCCAGCAACTTTCCCAGCATATTCAATTTTTTTTACAAGCGATGTTGATGGAGAGTCATTATTATCTTGAACTAGATATTTCGTAGCTTGTGCAACAGCCTTAGTTTGCTCAAGTTGGCCATTCTTTACTTTTGTCCAAACAGTTAACAAGGCTTTTTCAGCACGTTGTTTTATTTCGTCGTGATCTGCAAGAAATTTTTTAAAAGCTGTTGCAGCAGTTCGACCTAATAACTGGGGCTCATTTACCAAATCATTCAAGATGGCTTTAGGCAACTTTTCAAAAGATAAATATTTATACATGTCTTCGCGATTTAAGCCTAAAGACTTCGCTAAACGTTGTTTATTTTTCTTTAAATTTTCATCCAAGCCTACTAGACCAATATAGATTTCGAAGTCTGTTAAATCCTGGCGTTTTAAATTTTCAGCTAGTGTAAGTAGTGAAGCCTCTTCATTATTTGCATCAATAATAATTGCTTCAATGGTCGATTTTTTTAGAATTTCATGCGCACGTAATCGACGTTCACCTGCAATCAGTTCAAATTTTAAATTTTCAAGTTTACGAACAGTGATGGGTTGCAACAAACCAACTTCATCGATCGATTCAGCCAGTTCTTTGATTTCCTGCTCATCAAATTTTCTACGCGGTTGATAAGGACTCCGTGAAATGTCTTCAATGGGGACATTTCGTCTAAATTCCTTTAATTCCTTGATATTATCTTTTTGAGCTAATTGATGCTTTTGAGTATTTTGTTTCAGCTTTTGAGCTAAAAGTTCTTTTGCAGTTGCCATAAAATTCTCAATCAGTTAACTTTAGCCAAAACTTCTTTAGCTAAACTTTCAAAAGCCTTTCGAACCTTTCCACTTTTGTCTAGCTTAAGTAAAGACTGCTGCATAATTGCGGCTTGATTTACTTTTGTACTTTGTGGAATAGTCGTTTCCATAATATAGCCCACTTGCTTATATGCTTCATCACGAATGAGTTTACAAACATTTTGTCTCTCATCGTGCTTAATAAGTAGTGCACCTAATAATTGTAACTCCGGATTGATTCGCTTTATTTTTTCTAAATGATTAAGTAAGTCTGTAACACCATATAGACCATATTGTGAGCCAGATTCAATCGGGATAATTACATGTGTTGAAGATGCTAAAGCATTACTCGTCAATAGTTTTAAACTTGGAGGGCAGTCAATTAAAATAAAATCATAAAGATCTTTTAATAGTTCTAATTTTGTAGTGAGTTCTTCTGATGGTCTTGGCGCATCTTCTTTTAATTGGTCCTCAGTTTTTCCTAAATTGAGAGAACCATAAATTAGTGAAACATTATCAAAATTAGTATCTTCTTCTAAAGCGTCAGTAAGTAATGAGACATCACCTACTAATAACTCAGCGGTTGTTACTCCAATTTCACTTGGATGTTTTAAACCAATATGCAAGCTAGCATTTGCTTGAGGATCTAAATCGATTACAAGCACTTTTTTTCCTAAGTTTGCTAGCTCAGAGGCTAAATGAACAACTGTTGTTGTTTTACCACAACCACCCTTGTGATTTGCAACAGCAATAATTTTTGCAGACATACTTGTCAAATCATTCTATATTTACAATTACTATTAATATAAATAACTTTGGGCTAAGTTACTACACCTTTTAAATTTAAAACAGTCATTTGTATAACGCTAAAGCAATTTTAAATTTAAAGTTTTATATAGCTAGCTTATTTAATAATTAATAGTAATTAATAATTAAGTTAATTAATAATTAAGTTTATATTTTTCATTTAAAAACAATACCATATAAACTTTAAGGTGGAGGGTTTGTCACCTTAAAGTGGAAGAGTTGTCCTCTATAAGTGGAAAGATGATCACTTAAAAGTGGAATATCTGTCACTGTAAAGTGGAATATTTGTCACTTAAAAGTGGAGTATTTGTCACTATGGTGGAATGTTTTTCACTGTTAATTATAAAATATATGTATTATCATTTAAAATATATATAAAACAATTATTTATAATGTTGATAAGTTAGTGGATTTAAGTGCAAGAGTGGAAAAAAAATCACTTACAAAAATAATATTGTGGATAAAGTTGCAAGGCTTTTTTTTACTACACCATTTTTTGATATATTCATTGATCTAAGAGTGGAAAGAATTTCACGCACTCACCCCAGAATGCAGAAATTTTGTTCTTATGACTAAACTCGATATTTTTTTTCAGTGATCTGCGTTTTTAAAGGTGGAAAACTTGTCATATCGAAATAGGTTAATTGATTATTTAAAATCCATTATGGGTATTTATTCATCAATCCGTATTTCTATAAAGAATCAAAAACATCTAAAAGTGGAGTATTTGTCATTTTGTGGTGGAATTTAAAAATATATTTCCACTTTAATTGATTTTTACCTAAATTTGGTGACAAGTATTCCACCTTAGGTTTTTTAGGTGAAAGTGTTGAATCTTTTTCCACTTTTTTATATAACATGCATAATCAAGTTAAGCACACTTAAAATAGTTAATACACTTTATGTCAGAACTAAGCCATAACAAAGAAGAGCTGGATTCAATCCCGTACTGCATAGGTAATATTCGTCACAATGGGGTTGTAAGTACTAGCAATCGTTTGATACGTCCTATTGAATTGTCAGCGAATGAATATAAAGCACTTTTATATGCGATGGCTGTTGCCAATTACGGTGAGAAGAATCATATCGATAAAGAGATTAGTGAACAAACATACATCTATCTGTATAAAGATGATTTAGCTGAATTACTGGGATTAAGTAAGCGAAATTCAATTAATGTAGCCATTGATCGAATTTACAAAGAACTTTCATCCCGTGTGGCGCACTTTGTAATTGAAGAACCTGTAGATGATATAAAGAAAAAGACTAAAAGAGTTCACTCGGTTGTCCCTATTATCCGTGAGTTAAGATGGGAAGATGATTCAAAGAATGCACTTCAAATCAGATTTACCAGTGAAGTATTACCTTACTTTACTCAATTAGCTGGTGGTAATTTTACTACATACCAACTAAAACATTTATTTGCTCTAGATTCAGTTGCAAGTATGAGTCTTTATACCTATTTCATAAAAAACGAATTCAAATTTAAGACTCAAGAAATCTACGAAGTTCCATTATTATTAGAGAATCTCAAAGCTCTAATTGATATAAATGAAACTAAATATGACCGTTGGGTCGATTTTCGACGTTATGTATTAGATAAAATTGTAGCTGAAATTAATGAAAACACCGATCTACAGTTAGAATATGAAACAATTAAAAAAGGACGCCCTATTGTAGGCGTAAAATTTAAACTACATCATCGTGGTTTTGAAAAGCCTGTAATTGAGAATAAAAAGGCCGAAAAATTAAAGATCTACTTAGATGTTCCATTTGAAGATAATGCTGAGGTAAAAGATCTAGGTGCAAAATTCGATACCACTGTACGTTCATGGTATATTTTTAATGATGATGCTAATTATTTACAGCTTGAAAAGTGGTTTAAGACTGTAGGTTGCCTCACAGACTCTCAAGCAAACGTTGTTATCAATGATTCATTATTTCAAATGGATTTTGCTGAAGTTGGAATGAGCTTAAGTGACTTTAAGAGAAAAATGAAAAATAAATTGAAAACTGATAGTAAATTTGTGGAAGACATCAAGGATCGTCTAAATGAAATTTTCGGAAAGGATATTATCTAGGAGTGTAGCAACTTGCTACACTTTTATCGGCTATTATTAGTTCAAAGAAACCACTTATAACTTTAATTAGAAAAACAATTTTACGACATGTTGATCTAATTCATAAACGATCTGTAGGTTAAAGGTGATAAGAGTATTTTTTGAAATAAATATTGAAATTAGATAAAGTTGATTTTATCATCGATATGATTGAATATTAAATTTAAGATGAAAAATGGCGATCTAGTAGTTAATATGTTGAAGGAATTCTATTTAAATCACCATTTTTCTAAAGAATTAATTTATAAATCTTAGATTCTCAAATGAAGTGCAACAGAGATTAAATTATTGTAAAGAAGCAAGATAAGCTAGCATTTTGCTTCCGACCGACCAAAGTCAAAGTTGTATCATGGACTATACTCATCTTACCCAAGAAGAAAGATATCAGATTTCTACATTGTTACGTGAAGGATTTTCTAAACGTTACATTTCTTGGAGTGATCCTAGACAGTATCGTGGACAAAAAATCCCTCTAAATTCTTGAAATATTTCTGTTCAAAGGCTTCTGGGCTTAACCAGCCGTTTGCAGAATGTCTTCTGATCCGATTGTAATAAATCTCAATATAGTCAAACAAGACAGTATTCGCTTCTTTTCGAGTGGCAAACACACTGCCATGGACCACATGACCTTTCAATGTATGAAAGCTTTCGGTCACTGCATTATCCCAACAGTTCCCCCTGCGTGACATACTTTGAATACAGTTATTAGTTAATAATAGCGCCCTAAAATCACGACTACAGTACTGTGAGCCTGAGAAGCACTGCTTCGCAAGTGAATGTACCATGACACCCATTGGATACCCCTGACGAGCCATTGCATAATGAAACGCATCACACACCAATTGACGGTCTATTCGATAGCTGGTTTGCCAACCGACAATACGACGGCTGAATAGATCCAGCATCACACATAAATACAGCTAACCTTGCTTAGTACGGATATAGGTAATATCCGTTGTCCAAACCTTGTTAGGCTGAATGACTGTAAATTGACGCTCCAACAGATTTGATGCTGTAGGCAAACGATGTTTTGAATCTGTCGTATGCTTGTATTTACGTGCAATCCTGCTACGTAAACCAAGCTTTTTAAGCATTCTTCCAACGGTTCGTACGCTCATGCTGTAACCTAAATCATGCATGTCATGTACCAATGAAGGTGCACCCAATCGTGCATGATGCTGCCAATATACGGCTTTTAAATCATTATATTTCTGCGCTGGATTGGCCTGGCGTTTTCGCCAGACATAATAGCCTGAAGTGCTGACACCCAGGCATTTACAGGCAGAAGATACAGTGACTTTATTCACATCCAGATCTTGAATTACCGTGTACTTTTCTTGGCATGATCTGTCAGAAAGTACACATGCGCTTTTTTTAAGATGTCATTGGCTTCCCTGGGCTGTTTGACTTCTTTCTCTAATTCTAGGATCCGCTGTTGTTCTGGTGAAAGTTGACGTTTGTTTGAACCTGCCGGATTGGTTTCACGAATTCATTTATCTAATGTTGAATAACCCACACCTAATTTCTGGGAGATTGCAGCTACTGACTCGTGTGAGTTTGAAAGTGCATAATCAATTGCTTGCTGTTTAAATTCAGGACTAAAACGTTTGGCCATTTCTTGTATCTCCAAAGTTAACGTTACGTTATCTTTAGAGGGAAGTACTGTCCATTATTTTGGCTAGGATCAAAAGAGCTTCTAGGCGATTCTAAAGATAAAAATGGTGCAGATAAACAACATGCAGCTACCTTTGGGGGTACTGGGCGTAGAAACCGAGGTGGTGGATCAACTACTAGTTTAAACTCAGGAGGTGGCGTAAAAGATATTAGTGGAGAACGCGGCCGAAACACTGATGGTTATGTTACACAAATGAGTCATAACTGGATCAGAAGTAGGCTTCTCAAAGCTGTTTCACAAAAGCAGTCAGTTTTTTCACAAATAATGCTTCATGGATATTTTAGACTGGTAGTTTTTTTTAGTATTCCGCAAGTAGTTAGCCACGTATATGCATTGATTGAATATGGAGCAAAAAAAGTTCCAAATGATGCCTTACATACTACACACCAACCTACTCGTATTTGGGGAGACTCTGATATAAGTAAAGTTGTTGATAATGAAGGTGGTTTAACAGGTTCTAATCGAAGTAATTTAGGTAATCGAAGATAATGACTTTACAACAATTTGAACGAAGACAACAATTTCTGACACCTCAAATGTACGAAACTTTAAAGGCGGAAACTCTGAACACTATTGAAACTTTTAAAGTAAATCCTACAGGTGTTGGTGATTCAATAGAAGAAAGAAGGGTATACTCTTATGCTATCGTAGCAGAGAACTATTTAAATCTGCTTATATTGGAATATACAGCTGGCAATAGTTTACCTTTTATTAGAAGCCAAATTGAAATAGTTATTGACTATTATGAGCAATATGGAAGTAAATTAAGAAGTTATCATAAAAATATAAACTTACCAGTTTTTGAATTATTTACTATTGATGGCTATTGTCCATGTATTTGGTTAATCAGTTTGTGTTATTTACTCCACCGAAAGGATTTGCTACCTAGAGTTGCGAAATTAATTGATGGAGAAATGAGAGAAAATGTTGCTCAAGATTGGTTAATTGAAGAGTATTTATCTTTTTCAGATGAAAATAGATATGATTGTTCAACAGTATTAGTACCAAAACCTTACTTATTATTATGTGAAGCATTTTCAAATCAAAATAATGAAATTTCTTTAACTTTTGTCCGTAAGTTTTTAAAGAATTGGTACAAAGATTTATCAGGTGCACCTTGGTATGATACTCATAAATCTGAAGGCGGTTATTATGGATATTGGGCTTTTGAGGCAGCTTGCGCAGTTATTTTGTTAGAGATAGAAAATGATAAAGTCTTACAAGAATATTTATATTACCCTAAAGATTTAGTTGATTTTTATCAAACGTTTACGCTCAAAAATTCAGAACTAAATTTTCTTAAAAATCATAATAAACTTTCGATTAAAGCAGGGGAAAAATCTCCTCAACAAGGTTATTGGTTCACAGTTGCTAAAGTTAACTCACGTCAACACTTTAACCTGGGAGATGTTTTTCCTGATTTTGAAAGTGATTGGGGCGATGTGTATTGGCAGTTTGATGGTGAAGAGTAATTTATGCCCTTCGGGGCTTGATAATATTGGATTTCTAAAAAATAAAAGTAGGCGAATTCAAACATGAGGTGCGACATTTTCAAAAGCCTTATGATAATCAACAAGCTGAGCAAACTTTTCTAATGGTGTAAGCCAATCTAACGCTTTTCTAGGACGAGTATTCAGTGACATGGCAACTTGATTTAAATAATGCTGATCTGCCTGATTTAAATCAATCCCTTTAGGTAAATATTGCCTAATTAAACCATTCATATTTTCGCATGTGCCTTTTTGCCATTGTGAATGTGGGTCACAGAAATATACTTCTATGCCTAAATCTTCTTCGAGTATTTTATGTTCTGACATCTCACGTCCGAGCCAAATTTAAGGCGTAACTTGGGTAAGTGGTGGACCTAATTCCGTAAATCTGTTGAGGACTGCTACACGTGTATGAATTTCATTGACTTGGCTATCAAAACTCCTTGCGCTGAGTTTATCTCCTAATAATTTAATGCAGTGCATCTTAGTTTCAACCAAACTTCGCCGATAATAGCTTGATCTTTTTTTTGCATAGTGTCCTGCCTAAACGTTTAACTGTTCGAAGTAATTCATTTCGTTCTAGCGAGCTACTCTTTGTATCTTTCCATGGTTTCGCATTTTTTCTAGGAGGAATCACCGCATGCGCTTGCCGATCTGCAATGACCTGACGGCATTGCTTGGTGTCATAAGCTCCATCGGTATAAACAGAGTCAATCTGCTCATCTTGTGGAATCTGATTAAGTAAATCACCAATCACCTGTGAATCACTGACATTATTGGTTGTAAGCTGAACTGCTCGTATTTGCAGGGTTTTGGCATCTATACCAATATGAACCGTACCGAGTTTGTCGGAGACTTTTTTATTTAAGTTAGGCCACCTGACCTAACGGGTTAATCTTATCATAGTACATTGCTTCAAACTCAAAAGGCGATACATAACCCAGTGCACTGTGTACACGCTTTTTATTGAACCAATCCACCCAATTTAGTGTCGCAAGTTGTACATCCGCTAAACCTTGCCAATCTGCTTTTAAATATTCAATCACTTCCGTTTTGTATAAGCCATTTACCGTTTCAGCCAAAGCATTATCGTACGAATCACCGGTCGTACCGACTGACGCTCGTAAATTTGCTGCTTCTAGACGATTGGTGTAGCGAATAGAGAGGTATTGCAAACCTCTGTCTGAATGATGAATTACATTCTTTGGCATACCTCGATCATGCAAAGCTTGTTCTAATGCATCAAGTACCATATCTGTATTCATGCGTGTCGATACTTTCCATCGGCTTTGTTGCACAAAGATTTCATAACTATATGATTTTAAAAGTTTTGATTATTTTTTGATCCAAAATTAAATTTATTTAAATCAGATGCTTACATATTTATGCAACAAAGCCCTTTCCATCCAACAATTGCTCGTGAAAACACATCAATAATAAATGCGGTATAGACCCAGCCTGAATTTGTTTGAATATAGGTAAAGTCAGCAACCCACAAGTGATTAGGCTGATCAGCTCTAAAATTCCGTTTCACCAAGTCAGGTGCTCGTTTTTGATCCTCTCGGCTACGGGTGGTTTGTTTGTTCTTACCTCGCCAAACACCTTGTATACCTAGCTTTTTCATTAATCGAGCAACACTACAGCGTGTAATAATATAGCCTTCACGTTTCAGTTTTTGCCAGACTTTACGCACACCATATCGACCTGAACTTTCCTTCCAAATTCGTTTAATCTCCTCAGCATGATACAAGTCATGTAAATCTCGCTTTGCTCGATGTTCTGGATTTTCGCAGAGATCTAGAGTCTGGTAATAGGTTGAAGGTGCGATCGGTAAAATCCTACAAATCGCATCAACACCATATAAATCTTTATTGTTATGGATGAAATCCACCATTATTTGTGTGGGCGGTCGAGCTCCGCCTGAGCTAAAAAAGCAGCTGCTTTACGTAGAATTTCGTTGGCACGTTGCAGTTCTTTATTTTCGCGTTCCAGTTGTTTGATACGTTCTTGGTCTGAAAGCTGCTGTACTTTAACTGGATTTTGTTTATCTAAATATTTTTGATACCAAACACGTAGTGTTTCAGGAGTACAGCCAATCTTAGGCGCAATTGCTGTGATTGCAGCCCAAGTAGAAGGATAATCTTTTTCGGATTCAATCAATAATTGAACCTCTCTTTCTCTGATTTCAGAGGTATATTTTAATTTTGTCATCGGGATAGTCACTCAGAATATTGACTCTCCGACAAACCCGGTACGGTTCAATTAGGAGATGATCCCAATTTTGGAAACCATTCTAAGTAATTGTGTTTAAAATATTTCCAGATATTTTTATCAGAATCCAATCCTAAAAATTCACCTACAATTTGTATCGTAATTATTTCAATATCGGTTAAAGCTGGAGGGAATCCTCTCGTTCTAAATGGCTTTGTGACGATAAGTGAATAGCAAGAGTCTATGAATAAATACACAGAAATGATAAATTCGTAAATGGACATAACATGAGGTAGTTTTCTTAGTCGAAATCTAAATTGTGTTATGTCCTTTTTATTTCAAGAGTTTAGAAAGTTGAGATTCGCGTATTGTTTGTATGACAATGTGACACTCCTTAATCCAAATTAAATTGGGATGTGGTGTCGTACTTCAAGTTTTAGGCTGTCTTCTTATTCCCGATAAAAGTCCAAAATTCATCTATTTAGAGATAGCCATAATGATTTTGTTTCCCATCTACTTTGAGACCATATTTCTTTATATTGTTACTGAGGCAGGTTGGACATTTGATTTCTAGAGTTATTTGCATTTCTCTATTTTGTCAAAATTTAACCTGTCTTTTTCAGCATACTTTTTGAAACATCACCGAATTATCTTCTGTCACAAAAGTGGGAAAAATTATAGTGCGTAAGTCCTATTTAAGTCCTATTTAAGTCATATAATATTTTTTGTTTATATTTTAGTCACTTATGGATTGGCAAAAAATATCACATTTTTAGGCCAATTTTTCAGTCAAAAAAAGTGAATATTAAATTTTTTTATTATAAATTATTAAGTTAAATTAACTAAATAATGAGATTGATCTCTTTATTTTTAAGGTTGAGTGATTTAGTCGGGTTTATTTGTTAGTTTATATATATATATTAAAAATTATGTGATTTGTGTTAAGTTTTTCGTAGGAGGTGTTAATTTCAACACTAAAGTAAAATTCTTAATATAAAAAATAAAATATATAAATTAACCGCCTGATTTTTTTAAAAAAATACAATACATAACAATAACTTATATTGTTTTTTAGAAAAATAATAATTATTAAAACTATTTAAATTATATAGGAGCTTTTTGCAATTTAAAAAAACGATTAAATCAGCTATTTATGCAATGTCAAAAAAGCAATTGCAATGCATAGAGGAATGATTTTCATGGCTAATGTCCAAGTAGTTTCGAAAGAAACTCATGTTGTTTTACAACAGAGTTCGGAAAGTAGAATTCTTTTGACTGAAAATTCAGTGGTTAAAATTGAAGTTAGTAAGAACATGGTAGAAAGTATTACTCGAGATGGTAACTCTGCTGTAGTAAAATTAAAAAATGGCGAAATTATTATAATAGAAAGTTATTTTGATGATTCCGTAGGTGCTCATAGTCTTGTTTTTGAAGGAGACGATGGACTGTATTGGGTTCAATTTACTGATGAGTCTGGCAATATTTTATCAAATATAATCTACAATCCTTTAGAAGACATAACTCCTTTGCTCTATAGCAATACAATAGATGGAATTAGTCCTTGGGCTATTGGCGCAGGACTGCTTGGTGGTATAGCTGCAGGTATTGAAAGCTTATCTGAAGATAAATCGGACTCTGACAGCGATAGCGACTCAGATTCAGATAGCGATTCAGACTCAGATAGCGATTCAGACTCTGACTCAGACAGCGACTCAGATTCGGATTCAGACAGCGATTCGGACTCT
>NZ_JBLIYY010000031.1:0-14676 GCF_057480965.1 Acinetobacter sp. P37
GTCCTTTACGTAGTGCACGCATGACTTCAATACCTTTAATTGTGGCATAAGCCGTCTTCATAGATTTGAATCCTAATGTGGCCCTGATGATCCGCTTTAGCTTGCCATGATCACATTCAATCACGTTATTTTTATACTTAATCTGCCTGTGCTCAAGGTCTGGTGGACATTTACCTTCCCGTTTTAACCGTGATAAAGCACGTCCATATGTGGGTGCTTTATCCGTGTTGATCACTTGTGGAATTTGCCACTTCTTCACATTATTTAAAATTTTTCCAAGAAAACAATAAGCTGAATGGGTATTTCGTCTAGCAGAAAGATAGAAATCAAGAGTATGGCCACGTTGGTCAACTGCACGGTATAGATATGCCCATTTGCCATTCACTTTTACGTAAGTTTCATCCAGATGCCATAAATGTCGATCTGTAGGATTACGCCAATACCAACGTAAACGTTTTTCCATTTCTGGAGCATAACGCTGAACCCAGCGATAAATTGTGGTGTGATCAACATTCACTCCACGTTCGGCCAGCATTTCCTGAAGTTCACGATAGCTGATGCCATATTTACAATACCAACGAACAGCCCAAAGAATGATTTCACCTTGAAAGTGCCGACCGTGGAAGGGATTCATCTGCTGTATCTCGAAATAAATAAGATATTTAGCTTATCATGTCAGCCTATTTGCAACAGTGCCGACATTTTTATTGGTGAGAATATAGACACTTTAAATGGTTTCTAACAAGGTTACTTCACATAAGAAATTTTATGTTAAATGATTGTTAGAAATGCCCCTTGATCGAGGCATTTTCTATAAAGAATACTAAAAACTAATTAAAGCCAACCAAGTTTCAAAACAAGGCAGTTCTCAGCAATCATATTTTTAAATTATATAACTCCCAACTGAGCTTTTGCTCCAACGATAAGGCTTTCATTTTGAGTTTCTAAGGCAAATAAACCATACATCAAAGGAGAGGCCGCTGCTCTTTCTAAAGTCTGTTCATATAGTTTATTCCAAACTTTACCCCCTAGTTTTTCATACTCGATGATTAGAGTTTTGAGGCTTTCTTCTCCAAACAAAGTTACATGCCCAGCAAAATCAATCGCTGGGTCATCTATATGGGCTGTTGACCAATCAATAACGCCTGAAACAGTTCCATCCTTTGAAGCTAGTACATGCCCAGCATATAAATCGCCATGTATAAATTGGGTGAAATCTGCCCATAGAACATCATTATCCAACCATTTTCTGTAGCGGGTTTCCAATTGCTCACTTATACCAATTTCAGATTTTACTAACTGCAAATTGTTTGCTATTTCAGGTCTTAAATCTGAAGGTTTCATAATTTTCAAATCATTTTCCCGAACTTCTTTTTCAGGAATACTATGGATTTCAAATAAGGTTTTTGCCAAAGATGTTATGTATTTCGGGCTATCTTTGTCCATATTCCAAATTATTTCATAGGTTTCAGCATCCAAATTTAAAACAGGATTATCTTTAAGTATGGGATAAGCCACTAATTCTGTAGATGAAATTCTCCAATCAGGAACCTCTACAGAAAGATGTTTTTTTACCAATTCTAAAATGCGTTTTTCTTTCTTGATTTGTTCCCTCATGCCATCACGACGAGGAATACGCAGCAACCATTGTTGCCCCTTTGTATCAAGAGCAAAAACGACCTTAAAATCAATGCCCATTTCATTGAAATTCATTTTGTCCGTAAGCAACAAGCCGTGTGCTTCAGCAAGTGATTGAATATCTTGAATTGTCATTTTTAATTTCCTTTAAAGAGTTCAATAATTAATGTTCGGATTAGATTGGCTATCATTAACAATCTCTCTCAAAAGTCTTGATGATTTTGTGGTCTTTGATCTCGTAGATAATGTCAGCAATATTATCGACCAATTGCTTGTCATGAGATACGAAGATAATAGTTCCTGCATAGGACTTCATCATTGTTTCTAATGCGGCAATACTTTTTAGGTCAAGATAGTTTCCTGGTTCATCCATAAGCAAAATATTATATTTTCCTAAAAGCATTTTGGATAAAAGCAGTTTGATGATTTCACCTCCCGATAAGTCGGATAAGTTTTTTTGAATATCATTCGCTCCGATCCCCATTGAAGCCAATACTGCACGAATTTCCGCAACTGTGTACTCGCACTCTTCCTGCATAAAGGAGAGCACAGATTTATGCGTGTTAAATTTATATCCTGTTTGTGTAAAGTAGCCAATTTCAGCTTTTGGAGATATGGTTAATCCATCAGCACGTTCTGATATCATTTTTAACAAGGACGTTTTCCCTGTTCCATTCGATCCAGTTATAGCGACTTTAGCGCCAAGCGGTATTATAAAGTTAGCGTCATCAAAGATAGTACGGCTACCAAATTTTAAGCTCAGACCATCTGCCGTAATCGGGAACTTATTGTGCAGTTCTAGGGCTGAACTTTGACGAAAACGAATAGAACGCAAATGCTCTGGTGCTTGAATATCTTCTAATGCAGCCAAACGCTTTTCCATACTCTTAGCTGCCTGATACAGTTTTCTTTGCTTGGTGCCAGTCATTTTTGCATGCCCAAGTCGTCCAGCACTTTCGGTAGAGTTTTTGGATTTTTCTCCTTTTTTCTTATTGTCTAATCGATTAGCTTGCTGGCGTTTTTCTTGCACAGCAGATTCTAATCGCTCCCGTTCCTTCATCATCAGCTCATATTCTACGGCTTGGTGTTGTCGCTCTTCTTCTTTTTGACGCAAGTAATCCGAGTAACCACCCCAATATTCCGTAATTTTACCGTCTTTTAACTCCCATATCTTGTCTACAACCATATCAAGAAAATATCGGTCATGACTGATAACAAGTAATGCTCCATCAAATGCTTTAAGTTGACCAATAAGTAGATCTATTCCATTGAGATCAAGGTGGCTGGTTGGTTCATCCGCTAGAATGCCATGTACTTGTTGGGAAAATGCGGCAGCAATTTTTGCACGAGTTTCCTCTCCGCCACTCATTGTGTCGTTTTGTACATTGGAAACACCAAGGCGAGATAACATTGCCCGGTCTTCGACCGTTTCTATTTCGATTCCGCCCAGTTGGCTGATATGTGCAAAATCACCAAAACGCTGTAATGTCGCTTCGGCTAAAACAATTTCGCCATTAAGTACTTTGAGTAAACTACTCTTTCCTGCTCCGTTATCACCCACAAGACCAATACGGTCATAAGAGTGAATTTCCAATTCATCAATATCCAAAACATCACGCCCAGCATAATCCAAGCGTATGTTTCTCGCTTTAATAATTAAACTCATTTTTATTTACTCCTGTTTAGCTCTTGAAATTTTTTATGCAGCAAACAGGATTTAGGTGAAAACAAAAGCTAGCATCACAGTGTCCTCCCAAAAAAAAAGCTATTCATCCACAGGGTGGACAAATAGCTAGTCAATTAAGTTATAACTGGAAACTATGCACTAAAAGCATACTTATAAATTAAGCATACTTTTACTTTATATATCCGCATATATTCTTAAAGACACAACAAAAGCCCACCATTATAAAATAGTGTCACTATGCAAATAGTTGTGTCTTAACGAATGCGGATAGAATGCATAAACTTACCTAAAAAATAAAATTCAGTTTTATGATAACTTTACTGTTAAAAGAAGTCTAGACAACCTTGTTTTATGCTTGGATATAAGGCTTATTTTAAAATAATAGTAGTGAAGATTTTCTAAAATTAACATAATACACCTTATACGAAATAAAAATGGGAGCCTTAAGCTCCCATTTTTTAAGTAATTTTTTCAAATAAGGCTTGGGTGAGCATCTAAAATTCGAATCAATGTAGCTGCTGGTCCAGTTGGATAGCGTCGTCCCTGTTCCCAATTTTGCAGGGTACGGGGGCTAATATGTAGACGTGCAGCAAATTCATTTTGGCTCAAGCCAGTTTTTTCACGTACTTCTTTAATATCAGGCAATTCGAGTTCTGTAACTCGGCTTGCTTTAACTTCTTTACGTTTGATAGCTCCAGCTTCTTTGATTGAAGCAACCAAGTCATCAAATAAGTTGTTATCCATGAAATTGCTCCTTCACGAGTTGGTGCAGAATGGCGGTTTCCTTATCTGTTAAATTATCTTTTACTGATTTTGGATAAGCCACTAAGAAAAAGATCTGATCATCCTCGGTGACCCAATAATAAATCACCCGTATCCCACCACTTTTCCCTTTGTTACCTTGAGCACAACGTACTTTGCGAATACCACCGCCATTCTTGATTAGGTCACCTCTATCAGGCTGTACCAAAAGATCTTGCTGAAGTTGACGATATTCCTCATCAGATACAAGGTCTTTAATTTGCTTGGTAAAGATGCTGGTTTCAATAAATAACATGGACTCTTTATACGTCAATGGCGTATTTGAATTTTAGCAGTTTCCATAACAAAAAACGAGAGCTGGTAGATCTCGTTTCGCATAACAGCCATTATGTTAAATTGTAGTAAGAACTTTAATGCGATAGAGCAGAATGTATATGCAAAATAAGCTTGATAACATTATTCAAGAATTAAAAGAACTATCTGGGAATAGTCGTCTAAACATAGAACTACCTGATGATATTTTCATATCTGCTTATGAACGAAAAATAGGTTTTATTTTTCCAAAAGATTATAAAAAAGTTTTGAAAGAGATTAGCAATATCTTTTATGGAACAATTGAATTAGCGTCTCTTACAGATGAGAAAGAATGCTATCGAGGGCTATCTCAGATATTAAATGATGCTAGGGAGCAAGGTCTGCCAGAAGATTGGCTACCTATTTGTGAAGATAATGGTAGTTATTATTGCCTATCTCCTAATCATAAAATTAGATATTGGACAGCAGATGGATATAGCGATGAGCAGTGGGAAGATTTAGCAGATTGGATCAAGCAAGTTTGGATAGATGGAAATTAAGAATTTCTAAAATTAACATAATACACGTTATACGAAATGCTAATATTTTATTCTTTAATTTCAGTGGTATAGTCTAAACTTAACAGCCCATTCTAGCCCGAATGGGTTTTTTTTATGATTTTTCACGTTCCACGCTTATTATTTGATCAATGTTTCACGACTTTGTTCATATCAGTTAAACAATCGTAGTTAATCATAGGGTCTAAAAAAACGGCTCCAAAAGCCTCTTTTTTCCGGTTCCTGTTCAATGTGCTCCGGTACTGGAATCCGCTTATTTTCCCTCTGCTCTGGAGTAGTCAATCCGTCATGTTTCAGCTCAGGTTCTGACCGAGGATCCGTTGCTATATCCTGGTCAGATTGCTGCTCTGTAAACGTGCTTATATTGGCTTGTGGTGGCTTCATTTCAATAAGTGTAAGTAGCGTGTCAATACGAGCATTTGCCTTCGTTTCCCGATCTTCTGCTTTTTCCAACTGTTTCTTTAAAAAATCAATCTGATTTTTGAGTTCAACAACTGTATTATCAGTGTATTCAGGTGTATCAATGTTTTGTCTTGGAGACGTATCAAGACGTTTTGAGTTTGTTCCACCAAAAGGCTCACCATAGACACGAAGTAATTCTGAAAAGTCGATAGAACCATCATGATCACGACTTAATACTCCGTTTTTTATATCTTTGTAGAGTGTGGCCCGAGATTTTTTATACAGTGTTGCAGCATCACTAACACTGTATTTTGTACTTGTTTTCATATTGTATTACTGTGTATTAACGATACGTATTGGAGAATACAATAAGTGTATTCTCCAATAAACTCAAAGTTTAAAGCCTAAGTTCTTTAGATAAGGTAAAAACTGTTTTTGCTGTTTTGGATCTCTCAACATATCTTTAATTGTTATAGCTAAATCATCATAGCTTTCACCTTGCTGTGCTAGATGTGATAGTTCATGTAAACGAGAAAGTTGATTTCCAAACATATTAATTTGAGCATCTGTTAGTTTATAAAATTCTTTAGGTACATCTGTATTCTGATGACTAATACTCTTAGTCTTTTCTTTAAATGAAAAAATAATACTAGTAACTTTACGACCAGTCTTTTTCTGTTCATAAGTGACATTTAAAGGGCTGCATTCGTTTATTTGGTCTATAGCAGTATCAATTACTCGTTTCTTGAAATCTGCGAATAAAGGGTACTTTTTACCAAGCTCAAGCATTGTCCGCAAATTCTCAACTGAAATTTCACGCTTACCTATTTGTCGATATTGAACAAGTAGCTCATAAATACGAATACCGTACCCACTATTTATTCCAGCGATGTCTGACAGGGCATATTTGGTGAATTCTCTACTTAGATTAGATATGAAAGGCAGAATTGGTTTTGAAAAACGAATACCAATGACACTTTGACTATCTAGAAATTGAACTTCTTGTACCCATCGCATTTTTATAGACTTGTCATCAATACTGAGGTTAATAGATCGTTCATAGAGTCTATTAATACCTTCCTTTAAATCTCTGTATGCAGTTTTTTCATGTACACCTAATTGCCTTAACTCATTGATACTAACAGGATATAGCTCATCATCTGTAATAGGCTGATTTTTTGGAATCCGTGAAATGGCAGCTAAGACAATTCGTTGCTCTACGGCACTTAATTGATATGAGGCTTCTATTACTTGATTTGATTTTACAACGTGATTTTTATTCAAAATAAAACCATTAATTTTTAATATATGACAAATATATACTTGTCATAGTTAGTAGTCAATCCGTCATAGTTAAGTAGTCAATCCGTCATAGTTAGTAGTCAATCCGTCATAGTTAGTAGTCAATCCGTCATAGTTAAGCTTTAAAACCCTTACTGTATAAGGCATACAGGGGACTGAAAAGATTTAAAATATTTAAAATATATTTAAAAAGAGCAAATTGAAAAATTGCCCTATGTTTTCGCTACGCTCAAACTCTATTGAATCTCGCTTTCGCTCGATTCGAGGGGCAATTTTTTTCCTAATCTCGTTGTGACTTTAATAAAAAACAAAAGCAACAATGAATTCGCTTCGCTCATAAGTTTTTTTACTCGCTTCGCTCGGTCTAGAAATCACTTTTCTGTAAGTGATTTACAGTTTTTGAGATTTTGATACTAAAAAATTGTTTTTCAGAGAGTCTAGGCGCGATTTTTCAATGTTCGCTCGTAGACACTCGCTCTGAACTTGCGATTAGATGCAAAAAATAGGGGGGTATGCGCGTTTTTCACTGATCACTAAAAGATCCTATGTCGATGAGGAAAGAGTGCTTAAAACGCAAATGGGGAGCTTTTAGGAAAAGGTAAGGCAGCCTCCTAAGGAGGCCGCCTTGTTTTTTGATTTGCCGTGTTCAAATTCACGAAACTAACGCGCTTAACGCTAATCATTTATTGAGTTCGCGACTAGAACGAACTCGCAGTTATCAACTTACGACATTTTCACTGTTTCCAGTGGAAGCGACTCTCATGGATCCTCCATCAAGACTAAGCTGGCCCTGACTTCTACACATCACAAAGTACACACTTCAAATTGTGTTTTAGTTCCACAATCACGATTTTATATAACATCATCCCACTAGAGCCTTGCGGCCCATCATCGCAAAAATCAGTCAGCAGCAGATCCGTCTCAGGAACAACTGGGTGATTTCAAAGCGCAAACTTCAACGTAACCAACGCTTACTTTCTTAGTGAATATTCATGAAATATTATTCATCCGAGCGCTACATCAGGATGTTTAACGTTTATTCACTTTCTTCCGTGCCAACTAGGCTTGCCGCATTTCATAGCGGCCGAGGTTGCCACGCCTCTCACCTATAAACTTTATTTTCTCAGTTCGCTTATGCACCGTATTGCCTTTCGTTCACCCACCCCTTACGTTTTTATTCGCTCGAAGTGACCTAATTAATCCGGATAAATCCGAAATAAACCTAATCAGCAATTCTCCCTCTCTCATTAATAAAACCTTATAGCACTCTCGCGGAGTGTTTTCGGTCCCAAAGCCTATATCAAGGAGCCACCTTATATAATCATCGACTTGAGAGATTCCCACTTTAGCGTTAACAGTTTTTGTCTATTACGATAGAAATAGACGGTCAGTACGCTTATCCGTTCAACCAAATATCAGCTATTCCCTTTTTTTGAGGTAAGAGTTCCAAAAACCCTCATTAGTAACCAACATTAAACATCATAACGGGTAAAGCACTTAACCAACACAAAGCAACATGCTTGATATTATGAAGTAATACATTCATTAATAATCAGAAAATCAATTAATAATGACACAACATATATCTCCTTAGTGTCACCGTTACAGGCTTGAGCTATCCATAGACCTTTACAACCAATCAAATATGTCATCAACGACAAGTCAATTTGGTCAATCGTAAAGTGCCAATCATTCCAGATTTCTCCTCATGACCCTAGTACCTCGCGATACTCTCATAAGCCCACCTGTGTGCAACGCATACCGCCCTATTAAGGAATTGCAGCGGTAAACGTGTGTTCCTAACGTATCTATCATTCCTTGAAGATACTCACACTCTCTGTTAAGCAGGGTTTGCCCTTGTCACCAAGGGTCCCGTTTCAGTGTCGCCCAACTATTTGATCGGCTCACAACGATTTCATACGTCACAGCCAATTAAGAGTGATTGGGTCAAAGAACAGAATCTCACTGTCCAGTGCCCTTCGCAGCCGCACCAACTAGATTTCTCACGTATGCAGCTACACGGTCTTTAGCAATGAGATGGCTGTCTCATGCACACGAACCGAAAAATAAAGTTTAGAAAGTTTTGCTCGTTGCACGATTAACACAACAAAGCTCATTTCATATTTTGGCAATGTCATCATCGCCGGCTTTTTTCACGTTGGCAAATTTTCAGATGTTTACGCGCCCACTGATTTCGGGAACTCTTATTTATATTTCTGCCATTAAACAGCTAGTTAGAATGAAATTTACTCAAAAATAGTCAATAAAAAATATATGTTTCAAAGGGGTACTTTTATAGTTATGGCAAAGATTTTTTTAATGTATAAAAAACAACAAGTTAAAAATTGAAATTGTATAAAAAATAAACAATGGTTTTTTATTTCTTTATTTTCAAATATATAAAGAGCATGGATCATTTTCTTAATGATTCAATATCTAAAAATAAAAGTCTTTTCTTAACGTTTTATTATGTTAAAACCCAATAGTTTCTTAAACATTAAATTGTTTATAATCAATTGTTTACATTGAAATCTCAAGCTGTTAGATTAATATTTTTTTAGGGCGATTAAGATGTCTTTTCATGAAGTTGAAAAGTTAATTGGCTATGATGAAAAGATGTTTATCATCGCACTAGTTGATAACTTTTTTTATCGCACTCTTCACAGAGATGCTCATGCAAGATTTTGGGGAAATAACTTTAAAATTAATGAAAAATCGATTTCGATTTCGATTTCATCTCGCGCACGTGACACTGATAGTTTATTTATAAGATTCGGCACGGTTTGGAATTCTGAAAATAAAAAAGAAATCGTTATCGACCAGATTGATTTTCGAAAAGAGCTATGTCATCTAGATGTAACTATTAAATTACTGTTAATTCTCTGCGAAATAGCTGAAAAATTCAGTTATCAGACGATTCGATTTGTTAAGCCTAGTTGGATATTCGTTGGTGAATATATCTGTTTCAAGTTTGGCTTTTCAGCGAATAATGAGATAGATCCTAAAAAATTAAAATTGAGATTGAAAAAATATCTATCTGAGAAAGCTTAGGATGGTGATAGTCACTATGAGAGTTATGTTGTTATTCCCAAGTAGAAATGTCCTACCTAATAACCAAATAGAAATGTCCTATATGGACATTTCCAAGTCAAGCACAGGATTCAGATTTCGTTGTTCAATCGCTGTTTTCTGTGCACGTCTACTTGGCATCTTTTGAGAACGATTGCGTTTGTTTTGTTGTTCCAGTTCTTCATGCTGTTGTTGGATATGATTCAGAACAGCACCCAACCGTTTATTCTCAACAATCTCTCGCTGATTCAGCTGACTTAATTTATCGAATAGGCTGTAATTGATCTTTCGGCCATCATGCATGAGGGATACAGTACCATCCGGGTATTCCAGGAACTCAAGATACTTACCGATCAACCTTTGATTTTCTTCGGTGTTTTCTAGGAGATATACGCATTTATCATAAGTAATCGTCAGGCTATTCGTGACTCTGCGGGGTTCACGCCAAGTAAAAATATCATCTAATTCTTCGGCTGTTTCAGTGATAGGCCGATGTAGATTCTTAGGATTAAAAGCCATCTTGGCGAACTTCTGATTGAACTGCTCAATGAAGCAGGGTAGCCAGGCATTCGCTTGCTCAATCGAACAGATACCTTCCAAGCGCATTTCTTTGATCAGACGGTCCTGAAGCGTTCTATTCGCCCGTTCTACACGGCCTTTAGCTTGTGGTGAGTTGGCGAAGATGATATCGATATTGAGGGTACTGAGCACACGTCCAAATTACGTGATCTTGGTGTCTTTATTGCTGCTTTGATTCACCCTGAAGACTGAATGTTTGTCGCTGTAAAATGCTAAAGGCTTACCGTGCTGTTCGACATATAAGCGTGTTGAAATCATATAGTCAAAGGCTGATTCTGATTCACAGAAGCGTAAATGCTGTAATTTTCCTGTGGCATCATCGATAAATACCAGTAGGCAGCACTTGGCAGAACGGCCTTCAAACCAGTCATGATATGAGCCATCAATCTGGATCAGTTCACCGACGCAATCTCGGTTATAACGAGGCTGATACGGGCGTTTCAGGCGCTTGGAGCGAGGAATCCACAGATCGGCTGCAATCATCCAGGAACGCAGGGTTTCTACTGAAAGATCGAATCCATGCCCGGTGGTGAGCTTTTCATGCGCTAAAGTGGGTCCGAAACCATGGAATTGATCAGCGACAAGATTGAGACACTTGAGCCTGATTTCTTCAGGAAGCCTGGAGTTGCTGGTTTGGCCACGACCAGCATGGGCTAATGCAGCTGGGCCTTGAGCTTTGTATTTCTGCAGTAAGCGTCTGATCTGACGTTCTGAAATATGAAGTAGCTGAGCAGCTTGGGATTGAGTTATGCGTTGATCACAGATTTCCTGTAAGACCGACAATCGTTTAAGTTCTTTATCCGACATAGACACCAACATATCAAACCGTCCGCTAAGGAAATTGCAGAAGTGCATATTCTAAAAGCGGACATTTTTACTTTGGAGAAACCGGACATTTCTACTTTGGGCTTACATATGTTATTCGTATAAGAGATTTTATGTTAAATCGATAATCAAAAAGCCCATGAAAGTAAGCCTTTTTTCATCCATGAGATTTACTTACTTCTTCTAAAATTTTGCTTTTTACCCAGTTTGAAAAATCTTTTTGATTTTCTACAAAGTGTAAAAGATCAGCCTCACTTTCCCGATTAAAACTTATACTTTTAACTTTTCTACTCTGCTTTTCATATTTTGCATTTATTGCAATTTTTCGCCAATTTGTTTGATCGACAATATCATAAGCAGCAGCGAAAACATTATTTGCATCATTTTCATCAATACAAACTTCAATATTTTCTGCATTGAAAATACGGATTTCATCCATTTCTATTTTTTTATTGGTAGATGAAGTGAACCCGAAAAATAAGGTAATACCATGTTTTGATGTTATTTCTATATTGCCAAAAGATTCATCAGTATTTGTATGAGATTGATCTAATAGAATTTCACAGCTAGTAACTCGCCAACCTGTTTCCTGTTGAAGTTGTGAAGCTAACATTGGAAGCATATGTAATCCATTTTTGTTTTTGATAGTAATACGATAATATTAATTTTTAATTTTTACAAGTTGAACCGTACCGGGTTTGTCGGAGACCAAGCTTTCTGAGAGAATGTCCCGATGAAAAAAGTAAAATATACCCCTGAAATCAGAGAAAGAGCGGTTCAATTATTGATTGAATCCGAGAAAGATTATCCATCGAATTGGGCTGCGATCACCGCTATTGCTCCCTGAGCAGTATACTGCGCAAGGGTTGTACTCCTGAAACACTACGTGTTTGGTATCAAAAATATTTAGATAAACAAAATCCAGTTAAAGTACAGCAGCTTTCAGACCAAGAACGTATCAAACAACTCGAACGCGAAAATAAAGAACTGCAACGCGCCAATGAAATTCTACGTAAAGCAGCCGCTTTTTTCGCCCAGGCGGAGCTCGACCGCCCACACAAATAATGGTGGATTTTATCCATAATAATAAAGAGCTGTACGGAGTCGAGGCGATTTGTAGAATTTTACCGATCGCACCTTCAACCTATTACCGGACTCTAGATCTCTGTGAAAATCCAGAACATCGAGCAAAGCGAGATTTACATGACTTGCATCATGCTGAGGAGATTAAACGAATTTGGAAGGAAAGTTCAGGTCGGTATGGTGTACGTAAAGTCTGGCAAAAACTGAAACGTGAAGGCTATATTATTGCGCGCTGTACTGTTGCTCGATTAATGCAAAAGCTAGGTATAAAAGGTGTTTGGCGTGGTAAGAACAAACAAACCACCCGTAGCCGAGATGATCAAAAACGAGCGGATGACTTGGTAAAACGTAATTTTACTGCTGATCATCCTGACCAACTGTGGGTGAGTGACTTTACGTATATTCAAACAAATTCAGGCTGGGTTTATACTGCATTTATTATTGATGTGTTCTCACGAGCAATTGTTGGATGGAAAGTATCGACACGGATGAATACAGATATGGTGCTCGATGCATTGGAGCAAGCATTTAGGGCGGCAGAGGGGGCTGGAACGCTGAGTGCGCCCATGCCGCATTGCGAAGCAAAAGATAATCGGATAAAATGTAGCAATTCATATTCGTAAGCGTGGAGTAATCAGATGGGAAATTCCAAGTCAGCAGACAAGTAAGCCGCAACAACCAGTATTGTTGTTGCGGCGCTCTGTAAGGCTAGTCTCATCTGATTGCTGACGAGCAGACGTCGCCCGGTATTCCTTAATCGAGGGTTGATTCGTCATGACCACCACACGCCCCGCGTGGGCCTATACGCTGCCGGCAGCACTGCTGCTGATGGCTCCTTTCGACATCCTCGCTTCACTGGCGATGGATATTTATCTCCCTGTCGTTCCAGCGATGCCCGGCATCCTGAACACGACGCCCGCTATGATCCAACTCACGTTGAGCCTCTATATGGTGATGCTCGGCGTGGGCCAGGTGATTTTTGGTCCGCTCTCAGACAGAATCGGGCGACGGCCAATTCTACTTGCGGGCGCAACGGCTTTCGTCATTGCGTCTCTGGGAGCAGCTTGGTCTTCAACTGCACCGGCCTTTGTCGCTTTCCGTCTACTTCAAGCAGTGGGCGCGTCGGCCATGCTGGTGGCGACGTTCGCGACGGTTCGCGACGTTTATGCCAACCGTCCTGAGGGTGTCGTCATCTACGGCCTTTTCAGTTCGATGCTGGCGTTCGTGCCTGCGCTCGGCCCTATCGCCGGAGTATTGATCGGCGAGTTCTTGGGATGGCAGGCGATATTCATTACTTTGGCTATACTGGCGATGCTCGCACTCCTAAATGCGGGTTTCAGGTGGCACGAAACCCGCCCTCTGGATCAAGTCAAGACGCGCCGATCTGTCTTGCCGATCTTCGCGAGTCCGGCTTTTTGGGTTTACACTGTCGGCTTTAGCGCCGGTATGGGCACCTACTTCGTCTTCTTCTCGACGGCTCCCCGTGTGCTCATAGGCCAAGCGGAATATTCCGAGATCGGATTCAGCTTTGCCTTCGCCACTGTCGCGCTTGTAATGATCGTGACAACCCGTTTCGCGAAGTCCTTTGTCGCCAGATGGGGCATCGCAGGATGCGTGGCGCGTGGGATGGCGTTGCTTGTTTGCGGAGCGGTCCTGTTGGGGATCGGCGAACTTTACGGCTCGCCGTCATTCCTCACCTTCATCCTACCGATGTGGGTTGTCGCGGTCGGTATTGTCTTCACGGTGTCCGTTACCGCGAACGGCGCTTTGGCAGAGTTCGACGACATCGCGGGATCAGCGGTCGCGTTCTACTTCTGCGTTCAAAGCCTGATAGTCAGCATTGTCGGGACATTGGCGGTGGCACTTTTAAACGGTGACACAGCGTGGCCCGTGATCTGTTACGCCACGGCGATGGCGGTACTGGTTTCGTTGGGGCTGGTGCTCCTTCGGCTCCGTGGGGCTGCCACCGAGAAGTCGCCAGTCGTCTAACCGACGACTGGTAGCAGGCCCGCTCCGATGCGGCGCACTAACCATCGAAACCTCGTGAATGTCGGTATCCTGTCTGGCAGGATACCGCTCATTTCCCTTGTTCAGTTCATCGCCGTCGCCGAGCATCTGAATTTTCGGCATGCGGCCAAGGCACTTGGTATCAGCTAGTCGAGCGTCAGCGCGCGTGTGAAAGCGCTGGAGGATAACCTTGGTGTCCTGCTATTTGAGCGCCATGCGCGGGGCGTTCGGCTAACAGACGCAGGCAGGCACTTCATGGGGCACTGTTGCAAATAGAGATTTGAGTCGATGATGTTCCCTTTAAAAAGTACTTAGAGACCGAAAACCCTGTTGATTAGACACACTTCACCCTGAGGCTGACCATAATAAAATGACGATGCTTGTCCTTTACGTAGTGCACGCATGACTTCAATACCTTTAATTGTGGCATAAGCCGTCTTCATAGATTTG
>NZ_JBLIYY010000032.1:0-12844 GCF_057480965.1 Acinetobacter sp. P37
CACTGATTTCTTAAAAGAAACAGCAGTTGAACTTTCAAACCGTGGTGAGATCGTAATTAACGAGCGTAACGAAACCAATGTAAAAGGTGTATTTGCTGCAGGTGACTGTACAACAGTACCGTACAAACAAATCATCATCGCAACAGGTGAAGGCGCGAAAGCATCATTGTCTGCTTTTGATTACATCATCCGCTCTGGTCAATAAAAGAAAGGCCAGTGTGTTTCGAGAAACACGCTGGCCGCGCTGAATGTTGTCATTTGAATATTATTTTTCTTAATATTCTCGTTTTACAGGAACTTTGGATGCTAACACCGGAGTTCCTTTTTTTCTCTGCAAAATTAGGATTCAAAAATGTCCCCACACATTTTGAACCCTATTCGTTGCCCAGCTATTTTTGTTTTACAACCTTATTTTTATACTTTCCCCAAGGTTGTTTCTCTATAAAATATAAAGTGGAGTAAGCAATTAATATACCAATCACATCACGAATTTAAGATTTAAATAAATTCAAGCCTTTAAACTTCTCCATTAACTGCTCATCTGTCTCTACATGTTCAGGATGAGGCACAATGCACTCAATCGGACAAACTGAAACGCAAGTTTGGTGCTCATAGAAACCGACACATTCAGTACAACGTGCGACATCAATTTCATAAATCTTTGAGCCTTCATAAATGGCATCATTGGGACATTCAGGTAGACACATGTCACAATTGATGCATTTATCTGTAATCAACAAAGCCATAAAGCGAACTCAAGCCTGATACGCTAAAGACGAAGCCGAAATATCTACGGTCGAATTGGGTAAATTACGAATCAGTAAGGCATAGCGCATATCGACATCGGCAGGCACAGGAATATCCACGATATGACCTGAACCTTTGGCATCGTCAATTAGATTACCTTTTTTATCTTTCATTTCAGTTAAAACGAAGGTGATGTTGCCTGAAGTGGTCATCAGTTCTAAAGAATCACCTACAACAAAACGGTTTTTCACTTCGATTTTAAGAGAGTCGCCATTGCGTTCTAAGACTTCACCTACAAACTGTTGATGATCAAAACGTGAAGAGCCGGTTTCATAGTTCTGATATTCACTATGAACATGGCGGCGTAGAAAACCTTCGGTATAACCACGGTTCGCAAGACCTTCAAGCTGAGACATGAGAGCAGGGTCAAACGGTTTACCAGAAAGGGCATCATCGATGGCTTTACGATAAATTTGAGCGGTACGCGCACAGTAGAAGTAAGACTTGGTACGGCCTTCAATTTTTAAAGAATGAATGCCCATTTTGGTTAAACGGTCTACATGCTGTACAGCACGCAAGTCTTTCGAGTTCATGAAATAAGTGCCATGTTCATCTTCTTCAGCAGCAAACATGTCTTCTTCATTGCGTTGTAATAAAACCGGCTCGCCGAATTGGTGTTGTTCTAGGGCGTGTTGCTCATCGGCATTTTTATTATTGCAGCATGATGATTCTTCAATTTGTGTGACTGGAATAACATCACCAGTTTCATCTTCAACTGCATCGTGAATTTTATAATCCCAACGGCATGCATTGGTACATGCACCTTGGTTTGCATCACGTTTATTCATGTAGCCAGAAAGTAAGCAACGACCGGAGTAAGCCATACATAATGCACCATGTACGAAAACTTCAATTTCCATATCAGGTACATTGTGTTTAATTTCTTCAATTTCTTCGATTGATAATTCACGTGACAAAATGACACGTGTCAGTCCCATATTTTTCCAAAATTTAACCGTTGCCCAGTTCACCGCATTGGCTTGTACAGACAAATGAATGGACACTTCTGGAAAATGTTCACGCACCATCATGATCAGACCAGGGTCAGACATGATCAGTGCATCAGGATTCATGGCAACCACAGGTTCAAGGTCACGGATGAAATTTTTCAGTTTTGAGTTATGCGGTTGGATGTTTACCACCACATAAAACTTTTTACCTAAAGCATGGGCTTCTTCAATGCCAATTTTTAAATTGTCATGGTCGAAAGCATTATTGCGCACACGTAAGCTATATCGCGGCTGACCTGCATACACGGCATCTGCGCCATAAGCAAAAGCGTAGCGCATGTTTTTCAATGAGCCAGCAGGTGAGAGGAGTTCGGTTACGTGTTGAATCGTCATGTCAATAAAGGCATAAAAAATTTATGGCTTTATTGTAGTGATCTAAAAAAAGGATTCAACCAAGTATTTTAGTTGGGTTTTCAAGATATTCCGTTTTCCAAATGTTTTAAAATTTGGCAATCATTGATTTGGCTGGTTTCATTACAACTGGCACGGAGCGTACTTAACTGTATTTTAAAATTTTCTAATTCTTTAATTTTTTCAGAAACTTGACGAATGTGATTATCAATTAATTCATTCACGGCATGACAGCTTTGTGTAGGTGATTGCTCAAGTTCAAGCAGGGTTTGAATCTCGGTGAGAGAAATATCGAGGTTTCGACAGCGCTTAATAAAAACCAAACGTTTGTACATTTCTTCATCATAATAGCGATAATTGTTGTCTGCGCGGAAGCTAGGTTTCAGCAGTTTTTTCTTTTCATAAAAGCGAATACTGTCAACGCTTACCCCAGATTTGGTGGACAATTCTTTAATCAAATAATGTTTTTGTACGCTCATGCTTGACCTTGGAGTGAGTCCATAGTTTTGAATAAGAATAATACAAATCCATTGATTTTTAAATTGGAGCACATTTATGGCATGTACATGTAGTCATGAGCCAGCACCAAGCAAACCCAACAGTAAATTTCGTATCGCGCTTTGGATCGCCTTAATCATTAACGCCATGATGTTTTTGGTGGAACTGATTGGCGGGGCTTATGCACATTCTTCTGCGCTTTGGGCGGACTCGCTAGATTTCTTTGGTGATGCCGTAAATTATGGAGTTTCATTAGCCGTGCTTGGCGCCAGTTTATATTGGCGTGCAACAGTTGCCTTGGTTAAAGGTTTTGTTATGGCAGCATTTGGGATCGTGGTCATTGCCAAAGTGCTCTATGCCTATGCAAATGGGATCGCTCCTGAACCAATCACCATGGGGGTGATTGGTATCTTGGCTTTAGTCGCTAATGTCATTTGTGCATATGTTTTATATGCTTTCCGTGAAGGTGACTCCAATATGCAATCGGTTTGGCTATGTAGCCGTAATGATGCCATTGGTAATGTCGCGGTGATCTTGGCGGCTGTTGGGGTATTTGGTACAGGCAGTCTATGGCCAGATTTGATCGTGGCCGCAATCATGGCAATTTTAGGTTTAACGGGCGGTTATCAGGTGATTCGAAAAGCACTGCAAGAGCGTAAGCAAAAAGATATTCTGAGTACCCCTTGCTCTTAAATTCACCGTTAATGGCATTCATTTCAGCAAGGTTTTAAACGCAGATAAGTGGTCGTTAAGTCGCTAGTTGAAATAAAATTAGCAGTCAGTTTTATACGAAATTTCCCTGACTGCTAATTTGATAAATCTTCTGAAATCAGACTGTATTAAATGGGATGCTGAAGTTTTATCTACAGACTCCAATTAAGTTATGCTTTACAATAGCGCGCGAAAATCATGTTTAAAAATTAGGTTTTCTACCTTAAAAGCTTTATGTTTAGGCCCCATTGGTGCATCAGGTAAATTAAATGTCGAAAAAGCAAGACATCATTAACGTTGCGCTCCAACTCTTCAATTCTTATAGCTATAACTCGATTGGTATAGATCGAATTATTGGGGAATCGGGCGTTGCTAAAATGACGTTTTATAAATATTTCCCCTCTAAAGCCAAATTAATTGAAGAATGTCTCGTGATTCGAAATCTTAATTTACAGGAATCACTTGAAGCTGCTATTGCAGAATGTGATCCAGAAGACTATCTTTCGCATATTAAAACCATTTTTGCTTGGTACGATGCTTGGTTTCATACTGCAGATTTCAATGGTTGTATGTTTCAAAAAGCAGTAGAAGAAATATCAAAAGTTTATCCTTCGTCATTACAACCTGCGATCGATTATAAAGACTGGCTCAAATCAAAACTAAGTACTGCTTTGCAAAATCTGGGCATTCAGCAAACTGAACAACTAGCTGCATTTCTGAGTAGTATTTTGGATGGCATGACCATCCAAGCCCAAATTGACCCCAACCAAGTGCATTTAGCAGAGTATTGGAAGCGAGTTGAAACCTTAATTCGTTTGGAATTGGCTGCTTAAAAATTTGTTTGTAGGCATCTAGGTTTTAAATCTAGCGACGACTTATTTGTATTGATTAACCATCAATTTTTTTCACATGACTTAAGATTCTAAGAAAATAAAAAGCGCGATTATTTGGGGTAATCGCGCTTTGCTGACAATTGTGCGTTCAAATCATTCACTTTGTTAGCTTAAGTCAATGATTTGATTTTCGAACGTTTTATACGTTTTCTCTCATTTATATTTTTACCCTCTGAATGCTAAATTCATTCGGTTTTTGCAGTAAAATAGACAGACTTGTCTGTTTTTTTTGAATTATAGGGGATCTTAGGTGAATTACAAGACAGGAAAGAAAGGGTTGTGTGTTTTTTAATCTGACTTGAGTTTAAATTAATCTACTATTTTTAAAGATAATATTAAAAAATTAATCATTAAGCTCGGTGCTAATTAGACGATAAACTATTTTTACACTTGTGTGAATGACGTTGCTTGTTGGATGCAAGTGCATGGTCTAAGACCATTTGGTGAATATTTTATATGCAAGAAGTATTTAGTGAGTAGGTTCTCAGCTTTTTAGTTTTAAGTGAATTTTTGAATCGTGGATTTTACATAACGAAACATCTTCTATGGTTTTAAGCATTAAGTTTATTGATGAATTTGACTAAACTAGCAGCAAAATTATTTCCATGATTACAATTTAGAATTTTTATTATGTTAGGCAAAATATTTGCTGTATTAGAACAATTGGGTCTATCCGCCCAAAAACGTGCCATTCATGTGCAATTTTCCAACCCTGCGTTGAATGATGAGCTTTTTATTCAACGTATTGATGGGGAGCATGTCTTAAACCAAGGCCTGCAAGCGACTTTGATTTGCCTATCTACTAATGCCCTTATTCCATTAAAACAATTTATTGGCGCACAAGTCGCCGTTGATCAAGTGACCGATCAGGGCGAACTCTTCCGTACCACGGGTATTATTACCGAAGCCACCCAAGGGCAGAGTGATGGTTCACTCACGCTGTATAAACTCACTTTAGAAGATGCAACTTCACTGTGGCATAAGCGCCGCA
This sequence comes from Acinetobacter sp. P37, assembly GCF_057480965.1. Taxonomy (NCBI): domain Bacteria; kingdom Pseudomonadati; phylum Pseudomonadota; class Gammaproteobacteria; order Moraxellales; family Moraxellaceae; genus Acinetobacter; species Acinetobacter sp. P37. Next base: position 5,262 of record NZ_JBLIYY010000032.1, read on the forward strand.
ACAGCCGTGTGTTTATGAATAAATCAGTGCGTGATGTTAGTGAAACTCTCTTTAAAGAATGGCAAAGCAAAAGCCCGCTTTTCGCTGCCAGTCTAACGCTTGATCTAAGCGGTTTAAGTGAGAACTATGATGTTCGACCATTCATCATGCAGTCGAATGAAAGCGATTATGACTTTCTGACCCGACTTTGGCGCAGTGAAGGCATTAACTGGCTCATCGATGAAGCACAGTTGAAAGTGCCGCATTCCTCAGCCCAAATTGAAAAACAAAAACTCCGCCTGATTGATGACAATAGCCAATATCAAGCACTCAGCCGTCGTAGTATCCGCTTTCATCGCTCTAGCGCCACTGAAAAACAAGACAGCATCACCAGCTTGATCGGTGAACGTAGCATTCAACCGACTGCGGTCCATGTGCAGCGCTGGCAAGCCGATGGACTCAGCCAAGAAGAAGGCGCAGGTTCAGTTCAAAGCAAACATCAGCATAGCCAAAGCCAAGACAATGCCAGCTTAAGTTTGGAGCAAGCATGGCATATCAGCCCTGCATGGATGCAAGACTTAAAAGGTGAAGATCAAGCTACGGCTTCATCCAACAGCCAAATTGAAAAATTGAATCAAAACCTAACGCGCTATCACGAGCTACAATCGAAAAAATTTAATGCACAATCGACCGTGCGTGATACCCAAGTGGGTTATTGGTTTGAATTGAATGAACACCCAGAAATCGATCAACACAGTGGTGCAGACAAACAATTTTTAATCACAGAAAAAAAATTCTATAACCAAAATAACTTACCTAAAGACCTCTCTGAACAAGTCAATCAACTGATTGAACAAAGTCAGTGGAACATTAAACCCATCCATGAACAGGCCGAGCGTCAGGCCAATCAGCTCACATTACAACGCCGCAATATTGCGACGGTTCCTGAATATAACCCACTCGAACACCGTCCAAGTACTCATCCGCAACGGGCTAAAGTTGTCGGGCCAAGTGGTGAAGAAATACATGTCGATGAATGGGGGCGTATCAAAGTCCGCTTCTTATTTACCCGTGGAGATGACCACAGCCATGATGGTGGTGCAGGCAGCAATGACAATGACACAGATTCTGCATGGGTCGATGTGCTTACACCATGGGCAGGTGAAGGTTATGGCGCACGCTTCTTGCCACGCATTAATGAAATCGTGGTCATCGATTTCTTTGACGGTAACATCGACCGACCATTTGTGGTGGGGCGTATACATGAGGCACAGCGCAGTCCGACCCAATTTGATGGTAAAGGCAAACTACCTGACACCAAAAAATTGGCTGGAATAAAAAGTAAGGAAGTCCAAGGTGAAGGTTTTGGACAACTGCGCTTTGATGACACGACTGGACAAATCTCAACACAATTACAAAGTACCCATGGTGCCACCCAGCTCAACCTCGGTAACCTCAGTCATCCCAAAGAAACCGCAGAAAGTGAGGGAAGAGGCGAAGGCTTTGAACTGAGAACCGATCAATGGGGCGCAGTGCGTGCAGGTCAAGGGCTCCTTGTCAGCACACACCCACAACAACAAGCAGCAGCAATGCACCTCGACGCACAAGCTGCAAAAGAACAAATCGAAGCCAACTTAAACAGCAGCAAAGCCTTAAGTGAAGTGGCGAAAAATCAACAAACTGACCCACTTGAAGTCTTAGATAACCTAAAAAACGTCCTTGGACAAATCGAAAAAGGCAGTAAAGAAAAAGCTGATGCCTTTAAACAAGCCTTGATGATTTTATCTGCACCAAACTCAATTGCTGTGAGTAGTCAGGAAGATATTCATCTTTCAGCAGATGGACAGATCAGCCAAAGTGCAGGCGATAGCATCAATCTCAGCAGTCAAAAATCCTTAATTGCCCATGCACAAAGCAAGATCAGTCTATTTGCAGCACAAGAAGGATTACGTGCGTATGCAGGCAAAGGCAAAGTTGAAATCCAAGCCCAAGGAGATGGGGCGGATTTGATTGCACGAAAGGGTATTCAAATTATTTCCACGGAAGATACAGTCGAAATTAAAGCCAGTAAGAAAATAGTACTGACAGCTGGTGGTAGTCAAATTGAGATTAGCAGTGCAGGGGTATTGCCAACTACTGCTGGAAAATTTGAGGTGAAGGCCGGGCAACATTTATTTTTAAATGGCTCGAAAGTCAATATAAGTCTTCCTTTTTTTCCTCAAAGTGTATGTTGGGAATGCTTGGCAAGAAGAGCGAGTCAACGAGGTGCATTTGTGAATAAAGGGGATGGTCAATAGATGTCGAAAATAATAAAAAATGATTTAAGTCGTTTCTTTGAGCAATTCCCTAGAGAAAACTATTTTATATATGGGGTGATTGATGCTGCACAAGATAGTAGCTTTTTAAAACGTAAGGACATTTTGCAATCACGTAATATATTGGTTGAGGCAGCCGGTGATAAAGCATCGGAGTTATCACCACATTTAATTCAATTGAGTCATAATATAAATAGTTCTGAGTGGGAATATATTAATCATCGGATTGTTGGTACATCACGAATGACTTTAATTGTCACAAGGCTAACTTTCGATGACTTATATGCGCACTTAAGACAATTTATAGATGTTAAGTTTGAGGGGGGACTTGAAATGTATTTGGCATTTTGGGATCCTGCGATACTTGGTACATTAGTAGGGCAAAAAACTGATAAAACTTTATATGTACAACAACAAGTATTATTGGAAGAACAAAAGAAGATTCTTTTAAAGCCAATTTATAGTTGGTGGTATTGGGATCGTATAGGTCAACTACATACAATTATTGGTTATAATAATTGTGAATTACAAATATTTTATGACTGGCGCCAGCCCTTTGAATTTACAATTGAACAAGAAGAACTAATGGTCGAAGCTACTTTTCCTGATCATCTAATTTATTATTTAAAATTAAATAATCCTTTTTTGATAAAGTCATTCAATAATTGGGACTTGTATTTATATGTTATTGAAATGCTTAAAAAGGCTAGAGAATATTCGCTAAATGGCACTAGAGATATTTTAAATTTTATATGTTTGACATTGATTTATAAAGATAAGTTTGAAAGTGATATGTTTTTGCAAAGTGTTCTTTTAAAAGTAAAAAATAAAATCATCAATATGGATCAGGCAATGGAAGAAGCTGAAGATTTGATGCAACTGAGCTAGTGCATTTATAGTGATTTAAATACTATGAATAGTAATAAATTACTAATTTAAAAATTGTATATTTAAAATTAAGGGTAAGTTAATGAATGTTTTAAAAAAAATTGTAATGCTGCCGATTACTATAATGATGGGTCTAGTTGGGTGTAGTACAGGATCCACAAAAACATATGTTTTGACTACAACATCTTATGGTTATGATGCTAATTATATCCCCTATATCGTTGAATTAAATCAAGAAGAATTAGGCGGTGGGTTTGGTAGTGGAACGAAAAGGTCAGCAGTTTTAACTGGGTCACAATTTGTTAAATGGGGTGAAACAAATAGTTCCCGCAAACATACAGCAATCAATGTTCCTATATTAACTTCTGAAGAAATAAAAGGTAAAAAATACTTAGCAGTACATTTATATCCAGATGATAGTGTAGAGATTACCTTATCAAATGAATTGCCTCGTGCTACTAAAAAAGGTTTAGAGTGGAGAGCAAAAATAATTGATGAATTGAATGCAAAAGAAAAAAAATAAGAGAAGACTATGTTTAATGAATTACAGAAAATAAAGAATAGTAATCAAGATGTTTCTAATCAGGGTCCTAATGCTAAACAGGATTGTTCTGATGTAGTTAATATTTCAGTTTTTTTTGATGGAACTGGAAATAATTTAGAGAATGATGAAAAAATTGCCAAGTTAGCTAATCCTGCAAAACTATGGCGTAATGCTATTTCTTATAGTAACTTTGAAATGCGTTCTCTAAAAACGCCTATACAGTTAAGTCATCCAATTTACATTTCAGGTGTTGGAACTCCATTTAATGGAGAGATTAATAATTGGATTGACAAACAAATAGCAAATTCTCAAGATACATTTCCTACTGGTGGCGCTACTGGAGTTGGCGGATCTAGGCGCTTAGAATATGGTGAAGACCAGATTAGTGAAACGTTAACCAACGTTTTAAAACTTAAAATTGAACAAGCTGAAGCGATTCTTAAGCCACAAGTTGAGGAACGTAAAATTGAAGCTGAAGCAAAAATCGAAGCTAATTTAAACCAGCATCGATTAATTAAAAAAATCAATCTATCAATTTTTGGTTTTTCCCGCGGTGCTGCATTGGCACGAGTGTTCTCTAATGAAATGATTTGGAATAACGAAAGTAAAGATTTAAGTTTAAACTACAGTCTAGCAAGACAATCTGAAAAAATACCTTTGGATATTCAATTTCTTGGATTGTTTGATACTGTAGCTTCATTTGGTTTACCAGCTACGAATATGCCGAATAAGTTGAGCTTTAGAGGGCGGGATATGGTAGTTGATCCTAGGGTTAAAAATTGCTTGCATTTGGTTGCTGGTAATGAATTAAGATTTTCTTTTCCTGTTGATTTAATACGTAAAGATGGCAAATTAGCCAATCCAAAAACGTGGAAAGAAATAGTTTATCCTGGTATGCACTCAGATGTTGGAGGAGGTTATCAGCCAAATTCACAAAATGTAGATAATAATTTCGCAAGAATACCTTTAAAACATATGATGGATGCTGCAGTATCAGCGAATGTAAAAATTTTTGACTATTTAAAATTAGAAAGCGAACATAAAGAACTATTTGAAAAAGAATTCAAGATTAATGAAGAAACACAACAATTATTTAATTCAGTTAAAAAAGAAGTAGGTGCTTCTACTGGTGTTACAGAACATGATATCCAAAATTACATGAAATTATATTATGGTTCTTATGGAACGTTACACCGAAGAAGACAAAAACATTTAATTAATGGTGATATTGAGCAAGCAAATGCTTCGCGTTCAGTTAGCCAAATTTCTAGGGAGGAGGATGGTTTTGAGTTTCCAACCGGACCTGCTGATATGGCAACTGAAGTTGAACGTATTAAGTGGACAAAGAACTATACTACATTTAATCAGTCAAATATTACGGGTGTAAAACACCTTTTTAGAATTTTTTATCCTGCATTTAAACTGTATGAAATGCTTGTGCATATTGATGAGTGGGAGTTGGAAAGTTGGGAAAAAGACGTCTCTCAAGAAGCTGTAGATTTTTATTCAAATTATATACATGACTCTAAATATGGGTTTGTGGCAAATGTAGAGCCGTTTAGTTATTTTAGACAGAGAACTGTATATGAGTCTAATCGTAGTTGGAAAGGACGTAGAACTGATAAAAAACTTGGACCTATATATGAACAGATACAAAATGAACCTGAAGAGAAACCCTTAGAAAGCGATTCTATATGCCAAATTTAAAATACCAAGTGGGATGAATTAGCAGTAATAAAAAACGAGGCAAAAGCCTCGTTTTATCTGATTCAAACTAATTATTTTTCAACGAATGCACGCTCGATCACGTAGTCGCCTAGAACTCCCATCTTAGGAGATTCTTTCAGGCCGTGCTGGTCAAGTAGTGCAGCAACGTCGTCTAGAAATGCTTAACCCAATTCAAGCATATAGTGGATATGAAATTGGAAACACAAGTCAATTTGCATTTGTATCTCCAGAGTTTGAAACAGTTGAACGGACTTTCACGGAGTATTTTTACGGGCTCGATATTGATCATCCTGGTATGGAGTTTTCTCATGAAAATATGTTTATTGCAGAAGATCGGGATGGTTTAGGTGGTGGTATTCGTACCCCAACATGGTGCTTTTTACTTTCTCCCTACTGGCTAGAGAAACTAGGCTTGAGTGAAGAACAAATTCGTGAAAAACTGGATGATCCACAAATTGAAATTACTAAAATTATAGACCTAGAAGATTCAACAAAATACAGCTTATGGATATGTTTGGGAGAGCTTTCACTTTATCCTGTTGAAGAAGGTGTACCAGATTTATTGGTGATTGCAAATGAACTAATTAAACCGATACGTTGTGATAACTTAAAACTGACCACTTTGGATGCGTGGTCAGATGATCCAAATCCACGTTTTGATGCCGTAAGTTCAAAGCAATGGATTGCACGATTTGATGAAGACAGCACTTGGCCTGAATTAAAACGAGTGAAAGTTGAAGTTCAAGAACCAGAAAGAATAGATATTGTTATTGCCGGTAGCCCATGTCCTCACGCAGGATATTGGTATACTTTTGCTAAAGAAAACTCACGTCAATATTTTAAACAAGGTGATATATTCCCTGATTTTGAAAGTGATTGGGGTGATGTGTACTGGCAGTTTGATGGTGAGGAATGATTTATGCCCTTCGGGGCATTATTTTTTGGAATAAATATGGAATTTAATAAGAAGATTAGGCAAGTTTTCTTAACAGAAAATATTTATGATCGTTTGTATGGGTATTTTTTTGAAATTTCTAAAAAAATTGAAAATAAAAAACAAGAATATAGTGGTATTTTAGAAGATCAAAGTCGTCTTTCACTATTCTTGGCAAGCGAAACATATCAATTTTTTTCATTAGAATATACAGCAGGTCATGATATTTCTAAAATGAGGTATTTTCTAGAAATAATAATTGAGAGATATGAAGCATATACTTTTGCTTTAAGAGAGTATGAAAATGATAATGATTGGGCACCATTTTACTTTACAGCTATAGATGAGTACGAAAGATGTATGCAGTTGATAGGACTGTGTTATCTATTACATAGAAGAGACTTATTACCACGTATTGCAGCGATGCAGGACAAAATTTACCATGAGCAAACAGAACAATTAGATACGCTGTATGAGGACTTTTTATCATTTGAGTTGATGGATAGATATGATGTAGATCAATGGTTTTTTGATAATCCATATCGCCCATTAATTTTTAGTAAATATAGAGATACTAAAAAAGAGAGTATTCAAGATATACAGGAATATTTGAAATTATGGTATCCCGCATTTGAAAGTGCTCCATGGCATGATATTCATAAATTGGATGAAAGTTTTTATTTTGGCTATTGGGCTATAGAAGCTGCTGCTTACGTTTATCTGTTAGATTTAGATGATAGCGAAATAACACATATGATTTATCCAAAAGATTTGGTTAAATTTGCCCGAGAATTTGTACCTTGCGAGAAGGATATAAGTAATCCTAGTACAAAAACTCTAAGATGCGAAGCAGGCCAAATTTGCCCTCAAACAGGTGAATGGTATAGTCCTGCGAATAACATGGAAAAACGTCATTTTAATCAAGGAGAAGGTATGCCTGAGATTAAAGATAATCCTTGGGGTCTAACGATTTGGTATCTGACTGAATAAGTAGATGCCATCCGGGGGGCATTTTGAAATGGATGCGAATATATATTGGCAGTTTGCTGGTGATAAATAGGATAAATTTTCCTTTTGATATTCGTTTCTAATGGATAATATTAAGCCTCTTTCATAAATCAAAAAACGAACAGTCTCTTGCTGATTATTTGTACCGAAGAATTTTAAATATTCATGCATAATCTGCGGATGAAAT
>NZ_JBLIYY010000033.1:0-12381 GCF_057480965.1 Acinetobacter sp. P37
ATCGTAATCGAGGAAAAAGACTGGGCTTAAGATTCAATTTAATTGCGGGAATCTATAATTTAGAGCTGAGCAAAAAATGAATTATGAAAGAAGTCTAATTAAAACAACTGGAATTTACTGACTAATTATTAACTATTTCAATATAATAAAGGTCATCCGAAATGACGGTACATAGTGCTCTCAGCATGTTCAGAACTAGAATAGCGATCTAACGCAACCTTACCCACCATTCCATCCATCACTCTATTAACTATAATTGTTAAAGTATTCCGATAGGGTTTAACGCAACAAAAGCTTAAAATAATCAATAAATAAGCAAGAAACTCATCTTTGGATAATAAAAAAACATTTAAGCGCTTTATCTTTTATTTTTACTTGACCGCTTTAGCTTTCATCCCTAAAATGCGCATCAGATTCTCCAATAGCTCAGTCGGTAGAGCGACGGACTGTTAATCCGCAGGTCCCTGGTTCGAGCCCAGGTTGGAGAGCCATCTATTCTTCCATAGCTCAGTCGGTAGAGCGACGGACTGTTAATCCGCAGGTCCCTGGTTCGAGCCCAGGTGGAAGAGCCAAATTCTAAAAAACCCACTCATTGCGAAGTGGGTTTTTTATTGCCTGATATTTAACAAAGCATACCTACTTTTTTGTTTTTGCTTTCCTAAAAAGTATCCGTATATGTACCAAGTTGTCTGATTCGGCTATTTTTAAAACACTTAATTTGATTTTTAAGTATTTTATTTAAATCAGGCTTGACCACCCTCCCATACATCTTTAGAATCCACTTCAGATTCTCCAATAGCTCAGTCGGTAGAGCGACGGACTGTTAATCCGCAGGTCCCTGGTTCGAGCCCAGGTTGGAGAGCCAAATTCTAAAAGCCCACGCATTATGTCGTGGGCTTTTTTATGCTCTGACTTTTGTTTTAAGATAAGTATAACTTGCTCTATAACCTAAGCTATTCACTTAGCTCTCCGACCACATTAGAAAGAATAGTCAGAGCTTAAGTTTTAAAAACGCTTTATATTAAAGGTGTTTATATTTAATACATTCAGCCTAAATTTCCTTATTTTTTGCAATTCTGACTTGACCTCACTGCATTTGCCCCATAGAATGCGTGCAGATTCTCCAATAGCTCAGTCGGTAGAGCGACGGACTGTTAATCCGCAGGTCCCTGGTTCGAGCCCAGGTTGGAGAGCCAAATTCTAAAAAGCCCACGCATTATGACGTGGGCTTTTTTCATATATGTAGTTTATTTCGTGCCAAATCTCAGTCAGTTTACATTTTTTATTATTGGTTGCTTGGCAACTTTTGCCCTTGTCTGCTTAGTCTTTCCCAGACTTTTTAGAAGCAAACAAAAGTTTTTCCCACGTCGTGTAATCACTGCCTTTGAAAGTAAGATGTTTCATCGTTTAAATGAAGCATTTCCGAACTACCACATTTTAGCACAAGTGGCGTTTAGCGCACTGATCACCACTCAAAATTACAAAATCAGAAATAGATTTAATCGAAAAGTCACTGATTTTGTCATACTTGACCAAACTTACGATGTGCTTGTAATTATCGAACTGGATGACCCCAGTCATATAGGCAAAGAGCAAGAAGATGCTGAACGTGATGCAATGCTTGAAGAAGCTGGCTACCGTGTAATCCGCTATACCAGTATTCCAACAGTTCACACGCTCAGGCATGATGTAAATAAATAGTTGTTAAATACCTAAGGTACAATCGAACATTGAGTGAATGCGCATTGCATTCACATCCATAACGTAAGCAGAATTTTATTGAGCATTTGACTATTGAGCTGCCAGCACTTCTGATACTGCTTGGTCAGCCTCAGCAGCCAAAGCCTCATCTTGTGCTTCTTTTGCTTTAATACGCTCAATCATCTCAGCTTGTTGTTGCTTATATTTTTCTTGGTTTTTGGCATCACTATTGACTGCAAGAAAAGCCATACTGACCAAAAATATAGGAATCAATAGCCCAAGTGCCATCAGAGTGATCATCTTTTTGGTATTGGGTTTTGGCTTAACTTCAGACATAACTATTCTTTCATATACATAAATAATTCGACGCCCAATATAGCAAAAAACAAAATTCGCTCAAGTCTTCATAACATTCTTTGCTCGAACTAACTGTACCCCCTCATTTTCACGGATTGAATGATTAATAATCCAATATGCAAAAAAAGGAGACATGCTCCTTTTTTTATTATTAAAAAAACTTAGCTTGAAGCAGCTACCCCCTTACAATGTGGACTTTGGCTTGCATCTTTTTGCTCATTGGTTAAGACAATACCTGTACCTGCAGACATTTTAGCTTGAATAAATTCGACCGCTTGCGCATTTCTACAGATAATTGCCTGTGTATGACTTGCATTTGGCACAACGTCTAATTGATAACCTTCAGCATAATTTGCCTCTGGGAAATACTTCGTCGCTTGTGTTTTCATATTTGCAAATAGCGCTTGCGTAACCACAGGAATAACTGCCTGATCATTTGCACCTTGAATAATATACACAGGCGCTTTAATTACTTTGGCAGCAGTAGCATTTGTCGCTGGCTGATTGTCAATTAAAAATTTCTGAACAACAGGATCGGTATCGATTTTATTCAAATCAATTCCATACTGTGAAACCGTATGCGTTGGATCCTTTAAGAATTCAATCACAGCTGCTTTAAACTGTTCTTGCAAACCATTTGCGCCATTTGGATCAGCATAACTTAAACATGCACCGTCATCCCCTGTACGTCCATAGGCTTTTTCTGCAATAACACCAGCATCAGCAGTAAAGATATTTTTTAAATCATAATTTGGCTCATAGGCTTTAATACCCGAACTGGTCAATGCAGCATATGCCAAAAGCTCAGCATAGCCATCTGCAATTTGATCAATTAACGCCTGTGCTTGAACCTCAGAAAGCTGCCCCATACTAAGTGCATAACGCACTTGTGCCAACTGTTCATCCAATCTATTCAATCCATGGGGTTTAGGTTGACCGTTTGCATCAACATTTAGTTTTGGATCTAAATAGATCTTAATAATCGTGCCTAAACTCGACGCAGGTGCGGCTGCTACTGCACCTTTATAATTAGTATCGGTATTCGCAAATTCCGCCGTCCCTAAGGATGCATGACCACCTTGCGATTGACCAATCGACATCCACTGACCATTGAGTTGCTTACCATAATGTTCTTTTGCCGCTTTAACTGCAGCAAGCGCCGAATTTGCCGCACTTGATAAATTAAGGTATGGATGAACTCCTTTGGTTCCTAAGCCTTCATAGTCTGGCGCCACAATTACATAACCTGCCGCCATAAGCGTGTTAGCTAGAATTTTAAAACGTGGATGAATTACATTTTTACTTGGCGCACACTCATCTCCTGCTCCGACTGTCCCATGCTCCCACACCACAACGCGATACCCATCTTTAGGTTGTGTAGCTTTTGGAAATAATACCAAGGCTGTTGCAGTCGCTGCTTTCCCCTGTACATTAGTCATGTTATAGGTCATGACTTTAATGGACGATGTATTGTCTACTGTATTGAAAGCATAATTTGCTTCTGACACAAATGTTGATTTTTGATTCGAAGATGATGAGTCATTATCATCGTCATTACACGCGGTTAAAGACAGCATAGAAACTGCAACTGTCAAAGCCAATGCTATTTTTGAACGTTTCATAAAATATCCTTTTTAATCATTATTCTTTAAACATGAAACTACATGCCTTTTTATTAATGCATAAAAAAAAGCACCCGAATAGGATGCTTTAGTTCATTTTAAAAAGTTTCAGATCAATGACATTAAAGAGCCAATGCCATAAAAATTCCAATAAAAATCATAAACCCTACCCAACGGTTATGGCGAAACGCCCAAAAACATAACTGCGGATCACGGTCTTTAGTTTTAGTCCATTGGTAAATAAAATCGGCAGCCACAGCCAACATTACAACTAAACCAAATGGCATCAAGAGATCTTCTAAATACAACGCAGAACCAATCAGTACAATACTTAGCGCCTGTAATAAAGAAATGATTTCAATATCGTATTTACCAAATAAAATCGCAGTTGATTTCACGCCAATTTTCAAATCATATTCACGGTCAGTAATGGCATATTGTGTGTCATATGCAACGGTCCACGCCAAATTACCAAAGTACAATAACCAGCAAGTCAAATCAGGTGTTTGCCCCACAGCGGTATAAGCCATAGGAATCGACCATGAAAATGCCGCGCCTAAAAATACTTGTGGCAAATGCGTGTAGCGTTTCATAAAGGGATAAATGAACGCTAAAAACAATGCACCAAAGGACCAATAAAAAGTTTCTATCGGTAAAAAGAACAACATACATGCGCTAGCAAGCACCAAGATCAAGAACACATATATGGCTTCTTTAGCGCTAATTACGCCTGTCGCTAGAGGACGATGCTTGGTTCTTTCCACAGCACCATCGACTTTACGGTCAGCAAAGTCATTAATCGCACAACCTGCTGCACGCATAAATATCGTACCCAAAATCATTGGAATCAAAATACTGAATTGCGGTGTTCCTTGATTGGCAATCCACAGTGCCCACATGGTTGGCCAAAAAACCAGTTCCGTGCCAATTGGCTTATCGAAGCGACATAAATAGTAATAAGCTTCTAAACGCTGCTGCCAAGTAATCTGTTGCACCACGGCCATGACTGTCCTTCATCTGGTAATGTTATTTCTGCAAATATTGCTCAAAACTCGCTAAAAAAGTTTCCTGAACTATAAATTTACAACCATGCCAAGTATAACAGCTCTGACGTGTCCAACCATCGTCTAGCCACAGTACACGCCGCTCACACTTCGGATTGGTACGCTGAAATAAAAAATGTCCGATCGGTTTTTTACCAATATGCTGAAAAATCCGCGCACGTCCTTGTATGCTAAGGATTGGAAATATACTTTTTGCCTTGACCCACGGCTCAGCTTCACTGCCATATAAATAACTTTCACGTACCCAAGCTGTGTGCTGTATTGGCATTTGTAGCCACCGTGCATCTTGAAGCGTCATACGTTGAAATTGCTCAATACTCGGCTCAACTTTAAATACACCTTGGGCAAAATCTGTTAATTGTTGGGTTAATGAACCCGAAGCATACAACCATGTTCTTAATTCAGGAGACATTCTTTTATCCCGCATTTCGCATGCTTGACGCTGCATATTTCATTTCCCTTATAACCATTTGCTGAGTATAGCGAATCCTTAGTGTAACCAACTCAACATCGTTTTTCATGACCCATAGCTTGTTTTCAGTAAAATGAACAAAACAAAACGGCTTAAGCACTTCATTACATATGCAATCAACACAAACCTCACATACACAGTATGATGTCGTGGATAACCACTAAATTACATAAGCATAATGTTTCCATTTTACCCGCTACATGTTTTGATTTTTTTCGTTTTACTTTGTGCCAATATCACGGTTCAAGCAAAATCTATTGCACTCAGTTTTGATGATGGATTAAATCCAGCGTTTAACGCACAAGCGGAACAAATCAATGCTCAAATTTTAAAGCATCTGCATGATCAAAAAATCAAAAGTATTGTTTTTCCGAGCCTGATTAAAATTGGTGATTATCAAGGTAAGCAACTGATTCAAGCGTGGGGACAATCCGGCCATCTGATTGGCAATCATAGTGCACTGCACCAAAACCTGAATAAAGAAAATGTCACATTAAAAGATTATCTGCACAGCATTGAACAGGCGGATACAGTGCTAAAAACGCTGCCAAATTACACACGTATTTACCGGTATCCTTTTTTAAAAGAAGGTAATAGCGCTAAAAAGCGTGATGCTGTCTATCTATGGCTAGCACAGCATAAATACCGCATTGGCGGAGTCAGTATAGATGCCAGTGACTGGTTTTATAACCGAAAATATCTCGACTATGCCAAACTGCAAGATCAGGACAAATTAGACCGCCTAAAACAAGCGTATATCGCTCACCTGCTTCACCGTGCAGATTATTATAACCAACTTGCCCAGCTCACCATAAATCGTTCGCCACAGCATGTTTTACTTTTACATGTGAATGATATTAATGCCGCTTTTTTAAAGGATGTCATTACTGCTTTTCAGCAGCATGGCTGGACTTTTATTTCAGCAGCAGACGCCCTGCAAGATCCCTTATATACGCAGCACAGCCAAAACATCCCTGCGGGTGAAAGTGTAATTTGGTCTATTGCCAAAACCAAAGGATTAGAAAACTTACGCTACCCCGCCGAAGATGCGCCTTATGAAATCGATAATCTAAAACAGCATGGTTTGCAATAACGTTTGGCAAATTTCTAGATATTCAATAAAAAATGACCTGCAATATTGCAGGTCATTTTTTCAGTTCAATTTTTTAGTGTTGAATTAAAAGTTATCTGTCTTGGCAATGGCTTCAAACTTGCCTTGCGGTGTTTTAATCAGAACTAGTCCTTCGGTTGTAATATAAAAACTTTCAGGGTATTCAAACTCCAATGCCAGCTCTGGGTTTTTCAGTTCGACAAATTGAGCCTGTTTATAACCTTCAACGGTCCGCCCAACTTCCAAATAAGTCACTTCTGAGAAGTTGAGTTTAAATCCCTTTGCCTGATCAGCTGGATCAATCCAAGGGAAAAAACCGGTATGTTTTTTACGTGGTTTTGCCATGTTTAGATATTTATTCAACTCTTTGCTTTATCTTAACCCATCTCATAAAAAAACCCGCACAAGGCGGGTCTTTTTACAGTGTAATTCTGTACAGAATTACAAGCTGTAGTACATGTCGAATTCAACTGGGTGAGTTGTCGTGTTAAGACGACGAACTTCTTCAGTTTTAAGTTCGATGTAGGCATCAAGCATTTCTTTAGTGAACACGCCACCTTTAAGAAGGTAATCATGGTCAGCTGCAAGAGCTTCAAGCGCCATATCTAGGCTATGAGCCACTGTAGGGATTTTAGCTTCTTCTTCAGGAGGAAGGTCGTACAAGTTCTTGTCAGCAGCTTCACCTGGGTGGATCTTGTTTTGAATACCGTCAAGACCAGCCATAAGAAGCGCAGCGAAACCTAAGTACGGGTTCATCATTGGGTCTGGGAAACGTGCTTCGATACGTTTGCCTTTAGGGCTAGAAACATAAGGAATACGAATAGAAGCTGAACGGTTACGTGCTGAGTAAGCAAGCATAATCGGCGCTTCAAAATGTGGAACTAAACGTTTGTATGAGTTAGTTGATGGGTTTGTGATTGCGTTCAATGAACGAGCGTGTTTGATCACACCGCCAATGAAGTACAACGCCATTTCTGAAAGACCAGCGTATTCATCACCAGCAAACAAGTTCTTGCCGTCTTTAGAGATCGACATGTGAACGTGCATACCAGAACCGTTATCACCAACCATTGGTTTAGGCATAAACGTAGCAGTTTTAGCATATTGGTGAGCAACGTTCCAAACAGCATATTTGAACTGTTGAACTTCGTCCGCTTTACGAACCATAGTGTTGAAGCTTACACCGATTTCAAGCTGGCAAGATGCAACTTCATGGTGATGTACTTCTACACGACCTGGGCCCATGATGTCTTCGATTTTTGCACACATATCTGCACGCATATCTTGTGAAGAATCAACAGGAGGAACTGGGAAGTAACCACCTTTCACACGTGGACGGTGACCAGAGTTACCCGCTTCGTAATCTTTACCAGTAGACCAAGCAGCTTCTTCAGCGATTAAAGTGTGGCGCGCGCCAGACATATCGATGTCCCATTTTACTTCGTCAAAAACGAAGAATTCTGGTTCTGGACCAAAGAAAGCTGTATCACCGATACCAGTTGATTTTAGGTATTCTTCCGCACGGCGAGCAATAGAGCGTGGGTCACGTTCATAACCTTGACCAGTTGAAGGTTCGATAACATCACAAGTCACAACAACTGTAGCTTCTGCAAAGAACGGGTCGATAAAACAAGTTTCTGCATCTGGACGTAAGATCATGTCAGATGCTTCAATGCCTTTCCAACCAGCAATTGAAGAACCATCAAACATTTTGCCATCTTCAAACGTATCTTCGTCGATTGAATCTGCTGGGTAAGTTACGTGTTGTTCTTTACCCTTAGTATCAGTAAAGCGAAAATCGACCCATTTTGCGCCACTTTCTTGGATGAGTTGAAGGACCTTGTTCGCCATGCTCATTTTGCTCCGATGATTTTTTTGTGCACACTGAAGTGCGTGTTAGTAGTTGGTAGTTATTAAGCAATTACCGTACCAACTTTTAAAAGCCAAGCTAAAATATTGAATTCCTTATCAGAATAGAAGATTTTAACTCCTTGCTTTTCGACTATTATACTGTGTGTAACAGTAAATGCACCATATTCAGCCACTCTTCATCACTTTTGTTTAAAAACTTCTCGCAGGTGTATCAAAATAGTGCAACTTGGTTTTGCACTAGTATGCACCAAAATGATTAATCGCTTTCAACGATAAAATCATTGAGATTTTATCAAAGCTTTAAGATCGAATTTAAATACGAGAGAAACTAATGGTTTAGCTAGTTATAGATGGAAAAAAATCAGCGTAATCACTATATTCATAATCGATATTTAGATTTTTTGAGCCCGTAAAGTACCCATTTTTCGACTTTAATTTAACCATTTTGTTTTAATTTTAATCAATTTACCTTAACATTAATTGTGCTCCATTTTGGTGATTTTGCTTCAAAACGGTTCATATTTTTCCATCTAGAGCCTGAATTGCTATTTTTAACGACATCAAGCAGATCTTTTTAAAATATCAATTGAACATATTTTACCCACTTAAATTCAGCCTAATGTCTTGTTCAAATTAAATCCCAAATTTATAAGTCGAAAATTTATTGAAATGATTTCAGTTGCGATGAACTTTGGCGAAATTGTTCAGCAGAAATTGAATAATATTTGCTATGATTGGCTGCATTCTAAATATTTCACTATTTTTCTATTTAAAATATCCACACGATATTTGGGTCAATATACAACTATTTAGAATCATTTCGGACTATTCAAAGCACATTTAAGTGCATAAATTTCAAAGGTTAATACGCTCATGCTTTTGATGATCGACAATTATGACTCTTTTACCTACAACATCGTCCAATATTTTGGCGAGTTAAATCAAGAAGTAAAAGTTGTACGTAACGATGCCGTGACTTTAGAAGATATCGAGCGATGGCAACCGAAGTATTTAGTCATTGGTCCTGGCCCTTGTTCGCCAAGTGAAGCAGGTATTTCAATTCCTGCGATTCAACACTTTGCGGGAAAAATTCCTTTACTGGGTGTGTGTTTAGGCCACCAAGCCATAGGACAAGCTTTTGGCAGCGATATTATTCGCGCTAAAAAAGTGATGCACGGTCGTTTATCTGACATGTATCACAGCGATCAAGGCATTTTCAGCAACCTCCCTTCTCCATTTGCCGCTACTCGCTATCACTCTTTGGTAATTGATCAAGCGACTTTGCCAGAATGTTTAGAAGTGACCTGCTGGACCAATGAAGAAGATGGCACGATGGAAGAAATCATGGGCGTTAAACATAAGACATTGCCTGTCGAAGGCGTGCAGTTTCACCCTGAATCGATTCTTAGTGAACATGGCCATCAAATCTTTAAAAACTTCTTAGAAATTTACGCATAATCGAGTGCAAAAAATATTATGAATATTCAACAAGCTTTAAATAACATCACGAAAAATATTGAACTCACTCAACCTCAAATGGAAGAAGTGATGCGCACCATCATGCAAGGTGAAGCAACCGATGCTCAAATTGGCGCACTGATGATGGGCTTACGCCAAAAAGGTGAAAGTATTGACGAAATCACTGCCGCAGCACGTGTAATGCGTGAGTTTGCGATCAAAATTGATGTCAGTGATTTACCACATTTGGTAGATATCGTTGGTACAGGTGGTGATGGTCAAAACTTATTTAACGTCTCTACTGCGTCTAGTTTTGTTATTGCAGCAGCAGGTGCAACTATTGCTAAACATGGTGGTCGTGGTGTTTCATCAAAATCAGGCTCTTCTGATCTTTTAGAACAAGCAGGAATTAACCTTGATCTTAACATGCAGCAAACTGAACGCTGTATTCGTGAAATGGGCGTGGGTTTCCTCTTTGCACCTAATCATCATAAAGCCATGAAATATGCTGCTGGTCCACGTAAAGAATTGGGCTTCCGTAGTATTTTCAACCTACTTGGCCCGCTTACGAATCCGGCCGGCGTAAAACGTTTTGTGATTGGTGTTTTCTCTACAGAATTATGTCGTCCTATGGCTGAAGTTTTAAAACAACTCGGTGCAGAACATGTCTTGGTGGTGCATTCAAAAGACGGTTTAGATGAAATTAGCCTTGCATCAAGTACTTATGTTGCAGAACTTAAAGATGGCGAAGTCACTGAATGGGAAATTCAGCCGGAAGCTGTAGATATCGAGTCGCAAACCTTAACGGGTCTATCTGTAGATAGTGCTGCTGAAAGTCTAAAATTGATCAAAGATGCTTTAGGTAAAAACAAATCTGCACTCGGTGATAAAGCCGCGAATATGATTGCCCTAAATGCAGGCGCAGGTATTTATGTTTCAGGCTTAACCAAAAGCTATAAACAAGGTGTTGCATTAGCACATGACATTATCTATGGCGGTCAAGCACTAGAGAAAATGGGCATTTTGTCTGAATTTACGAAAACTTTAAAAGAATACGAAGCTTAAGATTAGGACACAGATCATGGTAGATATCGCCAATACAATTTTGGGTAAAATTGTTGACCGTAAAAAAGAAGAATTTGCAGCCCGTCTTAAACAACGTAGCTATAAAGATGTCGAAGAGCTAGCTCAAGCAGCTACACCTGTTCGAGGTTTTGCACAAAACCTCGGCTCTAAACGTCCGGGGGTGATTGCTGAAATTAAAAAGGCATCACCATCGAAAGGCATCATTCGTGAAAACTTTAACCCTGCTGAAATTGCGCAGCAGTATCAAGATGCTGGTGCGGCATGTTTGTCTGTTCTCACCGATGTGGATTTTTTCCAAGGTGCCGATGAAAACATTCAGATTGCACGTACGAACTGTGACTTACCTGCGCTACGTAAAGATTTTTTAATTGACCCTTATGGTGTAATTGAAGCACGCGCTTTACATGCGGACTGTATTTTATTAATCGTGGCTTGTTTGTCTGATCAACAACTCGAAGAAATGTCGAAAACTGCTTTTGAGCACAATCTCGACGTGTTGGTTGAAGTACATGACGAAGAAGAACTTGAGCGTGCAATGCGTCTTTCTGACAACTGTCTACTAGGCGTCAATAACCGTAATTTAAAAACCTTTGATGTTGACCTCAATACATCATTACGTTTGAAGAAGTTACTTGAGCCTTCTCGCCTGCTGGTGACAGAAAGCGGTATTGCAACACCTGCGGATGTTGCCATGATGCAAGAACATGACATTCATGCCTTCTTGGTCGGTGAAAGTTTTATGAAGCAGCCACGCCCTGATCAGGCGTTTAAGGAGCTGTTTGGTGCGCCTGATAAAATATAAATGAAATATGTAGGGTGAGTTTGCTCACCCTTTTTCTACTTTGCATCCATATTAAAAAAATTACACATCTTTTTTATAATTTTTATTCAATTGAGAATTAAAAATAATGAAGTCGATTATTTCTTCTACTCTTCTATTCATTTCATTAATCTTGGTTTCACTACACCAGATAAGTTGGGCAAAAAATATAACTCTTTATACTGGCTCACCGTATCATATTGACCAAAATCATATCCTCTACTTTAATATTTCCACTATGCCCGAAGGCATCATTGCTGCGCAGATTGACCTAAATCAAATTTTTCCAAATATAAATACTAACGTGCTAAAGGGCAAAAATTATGATTTCAATAATAATCAAATTGAAATCATTAGTTATCAAGGCTTACCAATAGTCATTAATTACTCAATCAATACTAAAAACAAGAATATTGAAAATTCAACCTATTTTTCTATGTCTAAAGGACATAAAAATTCTTTATCAAAACCAATCAACATTAAATCTCACCCTATTTCCATGGAAAAATTAAATCATTTTGAACAGATTTTTTATAAAGATACCCCTCATTTATTGAAAAAGAATTTAGCTGATGAGCCATATTTAATAAATATATTCATGTTCCATGCAGCAATAAATGATTTTGATGATATGAATGATTTTTTCCAAAATGCTATAAAGAACCTGACATAGAAAAATGATATTGATAATTATGAAAAAGCCAAAAATTTGTATCTTGAATAGACTTCTTTCATAATTCATTTTTTGCTCAGCTCTAAATTATAGATTCCCGCAATTAAATTGAATCTTAAGCCCAGTCTTTTTCCTCGATTACGAT
>NZ_JBLIYY010000034.1:0-10998 GCF_057480965.1 Acinetobacter sp. P37
GGTTTTGGGAAAAAAGAAGAGTTTAAGGAAATTTTGGCAATTTTAAGAAAGCAGAATCCTGATAGGATAAGGGTTCTGTGAAATTTGTCGTGTACAGAGTAAAATTTTAGGAACTAAAGATTACTACTGTAATCTTTAGTTCATATATTTAAGACTTAAATTAGTTTAAAAAAATTTCAATTAATTTATGATGGCGTCAGCCTAAATCAAAAATAAGTATTTGAAATAAATAAATTTTAATTCAATCAATATAACCAATTGTATATCTCATGTATAAGGTCATCTCTGTGAAAACAGAGATTGAACTGAAGGTTATGCTTCTTATCATTAACTATATTAGTTCAAACTCGATCGGATATTGCTCTATTTTAAAGAAGCCAATATCATCCCATTTTCTTGAAAGGACCAAGCTCTAATTGTATCGCCATTACTACCATTACCAACAATTACAGCTAAAGGGTTTGGTAACGAACTAATATTATTTCGTGAAAATTCACGAAAGCTTTTTATATCTTGTGAGGACAAATTAGGGGTTAACTCAGCATGTGTATGCCAGTATCCTACTAAAACCAACCCTTGATTTTGATACTCAATAGCTTCTTGCTTACACCTATTGGCATCTAGTTCCAACCATGTTGGACCAGATCGATCAGCATTATGTGGAGGTGTAGCTACTGCAAGCCATAAACCATCCGACATACTTGTATCAATAAATAATTGCCCACCTTTCTCATCTTCTTTTAATTTTTGTTGGAGCAAAGAATATGTCTCTTACTTTTGTGGACACTTTCAATTCAACATTAAGCATCTTCTATCGCCATTCCCAGGCTAGATCATAGTTCATTAGTACACTACACCCTTGGCCACTCTCTGGAAATGACAATTTGCTTACAACCTTCAGGTACATTCGGTCCAACGTACATACCATTTAATTCACGTATCTTTTCAATATCACCTATACTAGTAACCCATGTCTCAGATTCTACTTTTCCAGTAAGTACATCAAATACCGATTGAGCTGTTATTGCCGCTATTGTATTAATTCCAATAGGACCACCAGGGATAAACGCTTCTCCACAACCAGGAAGTGGGATGACCCCATTATCCTTCCATTCTGAATGTCGGTGTAAAAAGCTTCCATGCTCATCGAATAAGTAGCGTCCATCAGCAATACTATTTGGTCTAGTTATCAGCACATGCCCTATAATTGCATGAGGCTCAGCCCAAGCTTGGATTAAAGCCCACTTAGGTTGCCTAACTTCATGCAATAACCATATAAACTCTTCTGAATTCCAATCAGCAGTTGTAATTACCACCACATCCATTTCATCAAGCATGCCAATATTCTTAATACATTCATACTGAATATATTGCGGAATTGATCTAATATAGATATTAGACAAATCTTTTTGGATTCGCTCTTTTAATGCTTGGGTTTTATATTTACCTAAATCATCTACCCCTAAAATATGTCTTCCTAAATTTGCACTTTCAAATATATCAGAATCAACAATGGTGATGTTAGTAATACCTGCCCTCACTAGATGCATAACGACCGAACCACCTAAAGAACCTGCACCAATCACTGCTATTTTTTTATTTGCTATATCATTATTTGATAGTTCTATGGTAAGCGTCCGCTGAGCCCCACTTTTTCTAACTCATTAATACCGCGATAGTGTCCACTAAATTTTAAGTGGACACCTATTTATGGATTTAAAGACAGTTATAGACAGCACACCAACGCTAAAAAAGCCTCGTCGAACCTTCACGGCTGAATTTAAACATCAACTTATTCAGCAATGCCAGCAGCCAGATACATCAGTGGCCAAGGTCGCAATGCAACATCAGATCAATGCCAATCTGTTGCATAAATGGATTCGTCAATCCAGATCAATACCCCCTGCATTAACAACCCCATCTAGTCCACAGACTGACTTTCTTCCGGTCATGCTTCACCCGACTCCAGCCAAACAAGACGCACCTCCGCTATCTGTGCCGGAGAAAAATACTGTCGCTCATATCAGAATTCCACTGCATCAGAAACAATGTTCTGCAAGAGATCAGGTGATCGAAATCGAATGGCCAGTGGAATCGGCCAAGGAGTTGCTGCTTTTACTTCAGGGCTTGATCAAATGATCTGTATCGATGAAATCTGGCTCTCTACCCAGCCGATGGACATGCGTGCGGGTATGGATACGGCTATGGCGCAGATCATGAAAGCCTTTGGCTCGATCAAACCGCATTGCGCCTACCTGTTCTGTAATAAACGTGGCCATCGTATGAAAGTACTGGTGCATGATGGATTGGGCATCTGGCTGTGTGCCCGACGGCTGGAACAGGGCAAATTTCACTGGACTCAAGTTCACCAGGGTGAAAGCGTAGCTCTCAGCCCGGAACAGTTACAGGCACTGATCCAGGGTTTGCCCTGGCAGCGCATTGGACGACAGCAGGTGGTCACAATGCTCTAAACCAGGCTCGACCATTCTGCCATCCTCCAAACGTTCTATTTCATTCTTCTCATGACCTCAGGCATACTGCGGTCATGAATACGCTGCCAGATTTAAGCCAACTGACCCATGAACAACTGCTGGAATTCACCCGGCAGTTGGCGATGCAGCATCAACAACTCGCAGAAGATAAACAACAATTAGATGCTCAAGTCCAACATCTGGAAGTATCAAATCAACAATTAGATGCCAAAGTTCAACATCTTGAAGTCACCAATCAGCAATTAGATTCTAAAGTTCAGCATCTTTCTATTCTCAATCAAAAATACGAGCATGAACTGGCGCTGTTTAAACAGCACAAATTCGGTAGTAAAAACGAACATCTCACTGCAAAACAAATCCATCTGTGGGATGAGGCGGTCGAAGAAGATATCGCAGCAGTCGATCTGGAACTGGAGCGGCTGAATGCAGATAAAACTGATGCAGCAACACAGAAAGCTACATTCAACAAACCTAAACGTCGACTGCTACCCGATCATCTACACACCATCCGTATTGAGCATGAACCTGCATCAACCCAATGCAGTTGTGGCTGCCAGTTACGTCGTATCGGCGAAGATATCAGTGAAAAACTGCATTTCAGACCGGCACAGTTCTATAAGGAACAGCATGTACGTGGCAAATGGGTCTGTGATCAGTGTGACACTCTGACTCAGCAAGCGATGCCCGCCTATGTGATTGATAAAGGTATTGCCAGTCCTGAACTGCTCAGCCATGTGCTGGTATCGAAGTATGCCGATCATTTGCCGCTGTACCGTCAACGTCTGATCTATCAGCGGGCGGGAATCGAACTTTCTAGATCAACTTTATCTGACTGGATAGGTCGCTGCGGTGTAGAACTGGACCTCTGGCCAATGCCTTAAAAGAGGTGGTGCTGCAACAGCGGGTGCTGCATGCAGATGAAACACCGGTCACCATCATGCGGATGGGTGAGAATAATAAAAAACCGAAGAAAGGTTATGTCTGGGCCTATGCCACCACACAGTACAATCCAGTTCAGGCGGTGATCTATGACTTTCAGGATAGTCGTTCAGGCCAGCATGCTGCAGAGTTCTTGAAAGGCTGGCAGGGTTATCTAGTCTGTGATGATTACAGTGGTTATAAAGCACGCTTTAAATCAGGCCAGGTCATTGAGGTGGGCTGCATGGCCCATGCACGTCGTAAATTCCATGAACTGCATGTAACTGGGAAAAGTCAGGTCGCTGAACAGGCATTAGTGCTGATTCAGAAACTGTATGCGATAGAAGCAGAACTCAGGAAAAAGACCGATGGTACAGCGGAAGACCGCCGCGAATACCGACAACAGCATAGTCAACCAGTGATGCAACAACTATATGAATGGCTCAACCAACATCATCTGACAGTGCCATCGAGTTCTCCTACCGCCAAGGCTATCAATTACACTCTGAAGCGTTGGCCAGCCTTAAGCCGCTATCTGGATGATGGCAATCTACCGATATGCAACAATTGGGTAGAGAATCAGATGCGTCCCTGGGCGTTGGGACGCAAGAACTGGCTGTTTGCAGGTTCGCTGCGCAGTGGTCAGCGAGCGGCAAACATCATGACTTTAATCCAGTCAGCAAAGCTGAATGGCTTGGATCCGTATGCCTATTTAAGTGATGTGCTGAAAAGGCTGCCGACGCATAAAGCGACCCAAATAGAAGAATTACTGCCACATCGCTGGAAATCCAACTCAAATTAAAAAATAGGCATGGGGTTCAGCGGACGCTTACATATCACTGATATTCGGGACTGTCCAATCTAATCTACAAAGATGAATGAGACTTTGAACAAAGCTATTGACCATACGTAAAGACAGACGGAATAGAAATTTAATCATCAGAAAGCATTGGATAGCAGCATCAGAATAAGTTTGATTGCGACCATGTTTACCTTGTGGCTGCGCATACCATTGCATTTTCGGATCAAACCCAATCGTTAATTTGCCACGATTGATCAAAGCACGATTGTAGGTGGACCAATTGGTTGTACGATAAATTTTAGGTGTAGGCTTATTCATTTTAGAATTATATTGCTGAATAAGCCATTAACGATAGGTTAATGCCACAAAGCCAACCAAATGTAAATATTGCCTCGATTAATTAAGGCACGGTTATATGTAGACCAATTGGTTGTACGAAAGATTTTAGATGTAGGTTTATTCATCTAGGAATTATATTGCGGAATAAGACCTTATCGGTAGGTTTGTGCAACAAAGCCTACTTAGATCATTAGATTCAACTGTTTTTTGATTGCTGTGGACTTAATGCTTTCTCTAGGAAAGTGGTGGCAGTCCAATGTTTACTTAAATTCATTTATGATCTTTTAAAACCAAATATCGCACACTCAACCAGGTCAATACCCATCGTACAACGCTTAATGACGCTTGTTGAGCCATAATTCTAAAATAATCATATTTATTATGTTTCATCACCATCGGAAAAAATTGATGCTCTGTAAGGATTGAAAGCATAGGTTCATCCTCTGCGGTAAAATGCATCAATACTTTTGTTACATTACTTTCATACAGCCAATTTTTTATTAACCACTCATAAGTGTTTGGTTGGTTTTGTTCTAAAATCTCAATTCGCTTTAAAATCTCTTGTGCGGAGTTAAAATCTACTGCACTTAGTGATTCAGGCAATAATGCTAGCTTTCCTTGTACCGAGAATTGATGTCTTCCTATATTTGAACCTCGTTTACCTGATGGAATGTTTGCCATCGTAATTAAAGCTCTCTTCCAGGATTCAATATCTAATCTTGGCTGCCCCTGCCCAGAAACTAGATAACGCTCAACATCTTCGAACTCCTGAAATAACTCATGCTTTATGGATTTTACCGTTAAATTATCTTTTTTTTGTGCATAGATCACCCACTTCTGACATTGTCTCTTTTTGAGTAGATATTTTTCGATCGCATCTCGCAATTCATATTTTGGATGGCCATTCTGTTGTTGAATCTTTTGAAATTGCCTAAATAAATTACTCCGACTCATGACTCGCTTAAAAAATGCAGTATGTAAATTCGGTTGCTGTTGTTGCATGCTATAGGCATAAGTAGCCAGAAATAAGATATGAATATAATGCTTTAATGTTGTTGATTCATGTAAATGTCCAAGTACTCTACTAATTGCCTTAATTCCTTGCCCAACCTGCCCCTCATTGCCTACTAGCGTATTAAATTGTTCATTCGATGGCATCCAATTGTGTAGCCATGGCAGTTCTATCGTGAGCGCTTTAAAATCCATGGCTGTTTGCAAACACTTTAAAGTATACGCACTTGCAAACGTGTGTCTTAAATGATGTAAACTGAGATCAACATCCCCAGTGACTTTCTTTAATATTTGCGATATTTCATTAAAAAAAGGCCTATGTTCACTGTTCTCATCAGATATTAATATCGAATGTTTTCTATTTTTATAAATATCATCTAATCCCTTTTGAATCGCCTGACTTAATAAATTCATTGGAACAACACGCTCTGATCCAAGTGTTTTTAATTGATGCTCACCATAAGGACGAATTCGAAGCATATCCTCATCAATATCTAAGGGCCGCAAATGAAGTGTCTCTGAACGGCGTACACCCATCGCCGCAGATAGACGAAAATGACGTTGAATCTCTAGACGTGAAGCAGCATCATTCACTCCAGATTCTACAGATTGTAATATTTGAACAATCTGCTGTACTTCTTTTTTTGAAAAAACTTTAGCACTTGCTTGATGCACTCTACGCTTATGTAACTTTATACGATCATCATTTAACTGAATTAAAAAATCTCTAAAGCGATTCCACGCAGCGAGATGTTTGCGGTGTGGAAAAAGCTCTTGTGTCAACTCCATCCATTTTTGAAACACATCTTCATCAATCTGGCTATCTTTTGTTAAATCTTCTGAAAATCCCAATATACCTGCACTGACGATCGCCAAATATAGATGAATCATATTTCGATTCTTTAGAGTTAACTCTTCCGCATCACAACGTAAAATCAGCCACTGTACAAAGCACCTTAATAAATTATCTGAGTAGTGATTCGTTTTATTATTGGTAAGATGTTTAAGCCAAATGCTTGATCTAGACTCACCTTTTAGTTGCTGAATCATCCCTAAAATATAAGACAAATGTAGTTGCTCATCATCTATTTCTATCTTACCTTCTACCTCAGTACTATCTAAATTTTTAGTCAATTTTTCATATTCGGATAATCTTAATAATTCATTAATTGAAAGATCTTCCGTTAAAATTTGGCCAGATATATAGCCTGCAATCAAGGGAGTACTATTTAACATCACATTTTGCTGTAAAGCTTTTAACCATTGAGCTAACGATAAATTTGACTCAAGCCCTATTTGTTTTAAATATGTATTAAAACACTTTTGCCAATCCTTTCTTTGTAGATCTTTTGACTTTGCTAAAATCTCTTTTAATCGGGGCTGTAGATATTGTCGGTCTACTAAAATTAAAGTCGAGACATAAGGACTTAACAGTACTGTACGGCGTATCTTCGTCACAGATCTATCATTATTCACTGCCAGCTCAATAAGCCGACTATATCCCATAGCGACTATAGGCTGATCAGAAGCAATAAACTCCAACATCGCGTGTAAATGGCTCACTCTGCACAGTTGTGCATACATGGAGAGTACAACCAGCAAACGTCCTATTTCAACATCACAATTTTGATGTTCAGGTAAATTTTTTAAATCCTTCTGAATAACATCAAGTAAGTTTTGTTCTATATAACACCATGTACTAAAACTATTTTCAGATGTCAGCCATGTACGATGAGCCTTTTGAGGTAGCTGAACGAATAAAGGAATTTTCGCTTCATCGCGAATATAAGCACAATATGCTTTAATCGCTTGAGGCAAATCAATATTTTTATTTTTAGCTAAATTTGAGGCTAATAGATGTCCAAGCTCTAAAGCTACTTGTGGCTCAGGATTTTCCTCAAAAATCAACGGACAATAGGACTCATACTCTGAGTTTTTCAGCCATTCTTTTACATCATTTTCTGAATATTGTATTCTCAGCTTCGTCTCTACTTGAGCTGTTTTAGTCTCTTGGGTTAAAACAAATATTGGAATATGCTTGATTTTTAAAAAATCAAAACCTTCAAGACATTCGAAACCTAATTGTTTTTGCAAGTTTTCTTGTACATCAAGCCACTGTTGTTGAAAAGCTGATACAGGAAATACAGATAACATATCCCATGGATGACGACCCCGTATCCAGTGCCCAAGTCCAGCATCCTTGAACCGTCCAGGTAACTGATTATAATCAGAGCGAACCAACTTCCGTGCCCAATTTCTAACTAAACCTTCAATCTGATGAGGAGCATAAAGTTGCACAGCATAAGATGATAAATCAACACGTGGTTCAACTTGCTCCCCTAGCATTCCCATCAAACCACGTAAACCTTGAATCTGTTTGATCAACGCTTGCGTCAATGGCACATAACGATCGGTTGATTCATCTTGATGATGTTTATCTTGAATCAATGCCCAACCTTGCTGACTGATCCACTTTGGAAAGGGCTGCTTAATTCCTCGTCCTGCAGTTGCAAGATTCATCCATAATGCTGTATACAATGTTAAGTTATCAAAGAGCGTCTGCCAATCTTTCTGTTCGGCAGCATGATTTATTCTCTTTTTTATTCGTGTAATTTCATTTTGTATTTCAATAATCTTTATTCCAATTGGGCTACCCACCCGCTTATTGGAAGAGTATATATATTCAGGAATATTAATTTTTATCGTTCTTAAACAAGCAGCCCAGAGTTGCTCAAGTTGCCTCTGTTCAAAAGAGGCATAATGAATCAAGTTATCATAATTTCGACCTGATGCATTCGTCACTGCTTTAACGACAGCTAAATCACCTTGGCTATGATCATATAACAACCGTGGAAGAATATCTCGAATGCTTTTGAGGCTGATTTCTAGCTCTTTAGGTACACGGTTAATCAGTTCACTCACGTCACGTTCAACTGCCATATGATGTCTTGTAATCCCAAGATTTTTGACTTGACTCACTAAATCATTGAGTTCAATCGGTAAAACCAAATGTAATTCATTGGTCCATGGCACATGAAATTTAGAATCTTCTGGTTTTTTTTTGAGTGTCGGTGTCCCTGCAAACACACTTAATACATATGCAGATAAAGTATGATCATACTTAATAGCAATATTATTCTGATCTGCATTTTGACTAAAACGAGGCGCTGTTAATTCACTTACCGAACGTCCTGTGAGTAAACTTAATATTAAAGCTAATTTTGCGCGTAAAATTAAGCTGGTATCAGTATGAGATGGTTGACAGAGCCTAAACACTTCTTGAATCGAATTTAATGACAATCGCCATTTGATCCAAACTAAACCAACATTTGTAGCTTCAACATGCTGAGAAGTAGACTTAGATGCATAAAACCCTCGAATTAAATCGGATTGTTCTGCCAAAAAAAATGTAAACAAGGGCTCCAATGGTGTTTCATCTTCTTCAATCTCATCATCCTCAAATACATCTGAGACTAGACCACGATGAATTTCATCTACATCCTCTAAAGGTTGAATAGCAATACTTAATGAGCCGTATCGTTGCAAGATCAGTTTTCTATGCTTTAAACCTATACGGTGTAAAAATTCTCGACGTTTTTTTTTATTTTTTTGCCGATTATTTTGCCAGATTTGTGATAAAAATAGCTTTAATGCATAATAAATTTTATTTAATTGTTCATCTTTATTATGAACAGACATTAACTGAATCAGTTGTTTCGGGGAATTTTGAAGCAGTGATGCTTTTACATCTTCTAAAATCTGTGTATTACCAGCATCACCTAATAGCCTAATCGCTAAAAAGGCATTGTACACACGAGATCCTTTTTGGTCTTTCAGCTTTATGCTTCCATCACCCTTTAAATAATTACTATAAAGCTCAAGAGCATGTACCCTGTCTTGAAAATGAAAAATTTGATCTAAAAACCAAATAATTACAGTATCAAAACTCTCATTATTATGATTTTCTCCTGATTTAAGCAAGAGCAAATCACAAATTCCACTGTCTCCAGTAAAGGGGCGCAACGGCGTGGGGTTATGTTTATTTTTATCCGTTGTTTTTGAAAAAAAATGTGAATATTCCTCAGAATACTCTAATGCACTAATGCACTCTAAAGTCTTAAGCTCATCACGAAATTTTGGTAATTCATTATCACCAATCAAGGTGAAAATTCGCTGACAAATGACAACGATACCGGCTAAGCTATAATGTGCACGTAATAAAAATAACGCTCGGAGGAGTTTTTGTTCTTCTATAGGGGTATTCTGGTTTATCCATTCTAGCAGTTGCTTAAAATAAATATTCATAGCCTACTCCTAAGATGATAAATCCATGCTTTCCCAAAGTCTGTTAAGGCTAAAGCAACTTCTGCCGTTGGCGCCAAACGAACAATTTGCTTTTGATATTTTTGATAAAGTTCTTCTAGTTGAGGTAAAAGCACAAAAAAGTCAGCTATGTGAAAATAGGGTTGCACAGATTTTCCAAGCTCTTTTACTTTAATTTTTTCTAATGGAAAAAGCTTTTGGGAGATATAACCTGCTAAAACATTTTCGATTAAAAAAGTACCACTCACCACTGGTGGTGCCCAACCTACCAGTTTTTTTACAAAGGAAATAGGCAGCTTATTTAGATAATGCTGTGTATTTAAAAATAAAATCATTTCTTCTGGATCTAAACGCTTTAGCCGAAGTTGGTCTGCAACCACCATCTTGTCCTGTGCTTTATCCATTTTTCCCCAGTGTCTTCTTTTCACACTGTCCTTTAGAATTTTTACCTTACATAAATCCCTATCGACAGCAAGCAGTAACTTACGATATATCGCGAGCAGTAGTAATGCTTGATTTTTAATTTTTGCTGAAAACTCACTGCTTATTTCCCCGTTGAGCAACATCATTTTCAAAACTAAAGCTGGGCATGGTTTTTTAAACCTACCTTCAGATATTGTTAATGCATCAATGAGCAATGGTGTCATCATTTTTTCCGCACAGGTAAAATATTTTTAGCGTTAAAATAATAGAATAACATAGTCCTAAGTATAAACAAAAAATAAATCAAATAGCTTAAGTAATAATAATCAAGTGTTTGTTTTATTTTATTTATTTAATTTAATTACTAACTTTAATAACATATCAATTCATTGAGGTGGGCTGCATGGCCCATGCACGTCGTAAATTCCATGAACTGCATGTAACTGGGAAAAGTCAGGTCGCTGAACAGGCATTAGTGCTGATTCAGAAACTGTATGCGATAGAAGCAGAACTCAGGAAAAAGACCGATGGTACAGCGGAAGACCGCCGCGAATACCGACAACAGCATAGTCAACCAGTGATGCAACAACTATATGAATGGCTCAACCAACATCATCTGACAGTGCCATCGAGTTCTCCCACCGCCAAGGCCATCAATTACACTCTGAAGCGTTGGCCAGCTTTAAGCCG
>NZ_JBLIYY010000035.1:0-10845 GCF_057480965.1 Acinetobacter sp. P37
CCTATGAAATTCAGCCTCAGCAAAGTCATTATGAATCTCTCGAAGTAGATGAGTTCTGGAATTTTGTTGGAAATAAAAAGAATAAACAATGGCTTATTTTTGTTCAAAAGTCATATTTTACCTCGGAGAAACCGGACATTTTTATTGGTGAGAATATAGACACTTTAAATGGGTTCTAACACTCTCGTTTCGTATAACAGCCATTATGTTAAATGAATGATAATTGACATTTTGTTCATTAATACTGATATGCAACGAATTTTATTATATGTCACCCCTCAATTACAAATATAAATGACTGCTCGTCTAATCATCTCCATTACACAATTAAATGTTAAAATGCATAGCTACTTCATCTAAGATAAAATATATGTATCCAAATCTACAGCACAGCTTCGAAAACAGCGTCATTCTCGTTGTAGAAGATGATTATGATATTGGTGACATTCTTGAAAAATACATAAAAAATGAAAACATGCAGGTCATCCGTGCATTGGATGGACAACAAGCTTTAGAGTGCCTAAAAGCCAACTCTATCGACCTGATTCTCCTTGATATTAAATTACCCAAACTAAATGGCTGGGAAATTCTACAAATCATCCGTCAAACAAGTCATTTACCTGTCATTATGCTGACTGCCTTAGATGATCAAGTGAATAAGATCATGGGGCTAAAAATGGGTGCTGATGACTTTATTATTAAGCCATTTAACCCAAACGAAGTGATTGCACGAATACAAGCCGTACTTAGACGAAGTACAAGCCAAAATATGGAAATAACTAATATTATTCGTTATAGAAATATTGAAATTAATCCAGATCATCATCAAGTTTACATTTCAAATGGTCAAAGAAATCAGTTGCTCAACCTTACGTTAACTGAGTATAAGATACTGTTTTTGATGGCAAAAACACCGAATAAAGTCTTTACACGTAATGAATTGATCCAAAACTGTATGCCTGAAAGTGATGCTTTAGATCGCACTGTAGATAGCCATATCAGCAAATTACGCAAAAAACTTGAAGAAAATGATGTAAATGGCTTATTAATCAATGTCCGTGGCGTGGGGTATCGCTTAGATCAAAATCATGAAATTTAACTTTTTTAAAAATTCTGTTGGAATTAACTTCCAGTTTATTATCATGATGAGCCTATTCAATTTAGGCATTACGCTGTTATCTTTCATGATTGGCTATTTTGTTTATAGCTGGGCGATAAAAATAGGTTTTCTAAATACACAAGTTATTAATTCAAATGAATTTTCAGTTACCTCCGTTGACTTTATCTGGCTGTTTTTAGTGCTATTAACAGGCTTTTTTCTTTCTACTATCCTCGCCTTTAAATATGGAAAACGCTATACACAGCCAATTAGTGATTTAGCAGATGTTATTCAACAAATTCAACAAGGCAATTTAGCACTCAGAATTAAACAGCCACATCATGATATTCCACATGAAATCAAGTCTCTTATTGAGAACTTCAATGAAATGGCAAACCAACTTGAAGTATCAGTTAAGAATTCAACTGTTTGGAATGCTGCAATTGCACATGAATTACGAACACCTGTGACAATATTACAAGGTCGCTTGCAAGGTATTGTCGATGGTATATTTATTGCCGATAAAGCTTTACACCTAAGCTTATTGAACCAAGTCGAAGGCTTATCTTACCTTGTGGAAGATTTACGGACACTGACACTTATTGAAAATAAACAATTACGATTAGAACTAGAAAAGACCAATTTAAAAAATAGTATTGAAAAATGTCTGCAGATGTTTAATGAACGGTTTCATGTTAAAGGTTTAACTATTGTTTTAAATTTGACGGATAAATTGGTTTGCGTTGATATAAGAAGGATGGAACAGGTCTTTATTGCATTGTTCTCTAACTTTCTAAGATATTCGAATGCTGGAAAAATAAATATTACATCTGTAACCACAGCAGAACATTGGGTATTGACGTTTGAAGATGAAGGTCCTGGTATTGATGAATCGCATCTTAAACACCTGTTCAAACCCTTCTATCGACTGGAAGACTCTAGATCATGTCTAGATGGCGGTACTGGATTAGGCTTGGCAGTGATTGATGCAATTATTGAAGCACACCAAGGTCATATTTATTATTCTAAATCCAAAAACTTAGGTGGCAGCTGTTTTACTATTCAACTAAATCGTAAGACATCAACTCATTTATAATGTGTTAAGTTCAGATTAATACGGCTTAATTTAAACCATAAATTTAAGATAAATTGATGTCTGAACTTAACCATTCTGTTTGATGATCCTCAAATAAATTTCATCACAATGAATTCTCATCTCGATATTTAGCTAGCATAAAAAATACCACAATGGAGAGTATCCCGATGATAATCCCTGCTGTTAATAATAAATTAACATGAGCTGAACTGAAGGCAATTTTACCTGCGTTAATCAATGCTGTACCTTGTTCAACGGGTAACTGGCTCGCCACTAAATAGGTATCACCAATCGAAAGTCTGGCTTTTTCTGCTAAAACAGCAGTTAAATCTGACGGCACTTGAAGATGACTGCCAAATATATAGGCCATGAAAACACCAAATAAAGTAATACCTAGTCCTGTACCCAGTTCATAACCTGTACTTTCAAGTGAACCTGCCGCACCGCCCTTTTCTGCAGGTACTGAGCCCATGATCGCAATGGATGAAGCTGTTAAACCAATACTCAGTGTTAATCCAATCGAAGCTAAAATAAAGGGAACGATGATTCCCGGATGATGAAAATCTGAATAACTCAAACTGACCAACGCAATTGCTGCCAATATTAATGACATGGTCGCAACCAGACGGAGTCCAAATTTATTGGATAAAAAACCAGCAATAGGCCCGCCAATAGCGGCCGCAACCATAATCGGAACCATAAAAAGACCGGCTTGCAGCGGTGTTAAACGAATGACATATTGCAGCTCCATTGCCAAAGTTAACTCAACCCCTGCCAAAGCGCCTGCAGCAACCATTGCCATAATAATGCCGGCTAAAATAGCAGGACGTGAAAATAGCGAAAGATCTAGCATCGGCTGAGGAGAATTCAGCTGTTTGCGTACAAATATGGTTAATAAGCCGATAGATAAAACGACCAAAGGCAAGACAATCAACAACGACTGTTTACCGCCTAAGCCTGCTTTTAGTGCATATACAAACGAAATCAAACCGACAATCAGCAATAGCGCTTGACCAAATGCCCAATGTCCAGGGGTTATAGCTTCTTTTCGGGACAATAAGAAATAGCACATTGGTGCGACAACCAGCATGATTGGGACGTTAATCAGGAAAACTGAACCCCACCAGAAATATTCTAACAATCCCCCACCAATGAGCGGTCCAATGGCGGCACCGGCTGATCCGATTGTGCCCCAAATACCCAGCGCAATGGCACGTTCGCGACTGTCTTCGAAGGTTCTGCGAATAATACCCAATACACAGGGCATAATCATGGCACCGCCTAATGCTAATAAAGCACGTGCGGCAATCAGCATAGAAGCCGTTTGGGAAAATGCCGCAAGGACTGAGGCAATTCCAAATATAACCAAGCCAATCAGCAGAATCTTACGATTGCCGACACGATCAGCCAAAGTTCCCATCGGAACTAAAAGTCCAGCCATAAGTAATGGATAAATATCAATAATCCATAAGACTTGGTTACTTGTGGCACTCAGCGATTGGGTTAATGAGGGAACCGCAACATGCAGTACAGTCATATCAATCACAATCGGCAGAAATGCAAGCACGACAGCGAGCAATATCCACCAGCGTTTCGGATCAAGATTGGTAGCTTTCATGATTAAACCTATATTGATGGTTTATTAAATCAATTCTGAAATAAAGATGTAAATGAAAGATTTGTTGTGGGCTAAACTCGTTAACCCACAGCTTTTATTCTCAGTTTTGATGCTTAATGTGCCGCTTTACGTTTCGAGAATTTCTCAACCATGCTCATGACGACAATAAAGAAAATCGGTACAAAAATAACAGCTAGAATTGTTGCGCTGATCATGCCGCCAAAGACGCCTGTACCAATCGCTTTTTGAGTTTCAGAACTAGCGCCACTGGCAATGACTAAAGGAATAACGCCACAGGTAAATGCCAAAGATGTCATTAGGATTGGACGTAAGCGCAATTTAGCGGCTGCAACGGTTGCCTCCACTAAACCCATTCCTTCTTCTCTTAGTGCTTTTGCAAACTCAACAATCAAAATAGCATTCTTTGCAGATAGACCAATAATCGTGATCATGCCGACCTTAAAGAAAATATCATTTGGCATACCACGTAACATTACTGCTAAAAAGGCGCCAATCAACCCTAGAGGGACAACTAGCATCACAGAGAATGGAATTGACCAGCTTTCATAAAGCGCTGCCAAGACAAGGAAAACGACTAACATCGACAACAGTAATAAAAACAAGGTTTGTGATTCCGACTGTTTTTCTTCTAGAGAAATCCCAGTCCACTCATAACCCACACCTTTCGGAAGTTGTTCAATCAAATTTTCCATCTCAGTCATGGCTTGTCCTGAAGATATACCTGCTGCTGGACTGCCAGAAATACTCAATGATGGACGACCGTTGTAACGATTGTATTGTTGTGGGGAATGTTGCCAAATTGGAGTAATTATTTCAGACATTGAAACCAATTTACCGCTTTGACTGTTCACCTTAATCTGAAGAATATCTTCAATACTCATGCGTGATTTGGCATCAAGTTGCACAATGACTTGCTGCATACGGTCATGATTTGGAAAATCATTGATATACATCGAACCCATTGAGGTTGAAATAATATCGGTCACATCACTGAAATTAACACCTAATGCCTGCAATTTATCTCTATCAATTTTAAGCTGTACAGAACTGCCATCTGGCAAACCTTCAGGATAGACCTCCGCCACGATTTTACTTTGTGCTGCTAATGCTAAAAGCTGATCTTGTGCTTCTCTTAAAGCAGGCATGCCAATATTGCCACGATCTAATAATCTCAGTGAAAAACCAGATGAGTTACCCAATTCATCAATTGCTGGTGGTAACACAGACATGGTTTGACCTTCTGAACTTTCAGCCATCGCTATATTGGCATTATTCACGACTTCTTGTGCCGTAATAGTACGCTCTTCGAATGGCAATAGATTGGTAAAATACATCGCTGTATTCTGACCAGATCCACTAAAACCAAAACCTAAGACCGCCATATTGTCTTTAATCCCCGTTTCTTGGTCTAAATAATTTTGAAACTCAGCAACGACTTTACGGGTACGTTCTTGAGTTGCATCCGCAGGAAGTTGAATCGAAGTCATAAACCACCCCTGATCTTCTTCTGGCATAAACGCAGTCGGAACGTGTTTAAAACTAAAAATCAGCACAATGACAATGCCTAAGAAACATAACATTGCGAGGGTTTTATGTTTAATTACTTTAAATAAACTGCGTTCATAGCGATTGTTCAGCTTCTCAAAACTGCGATCAAACGATGCAAAAACACCCTTTTTCTGATGGTCTTGATCAATCGGTTTTAACATCGTTGCACATAACGCAGGGGTTAATGTCAGTGCAAGGAAAGCTGAGAATAAAATTGAAACCGACATGGTAATGGTGAACTGACGATAGATAATCCCCACTGAGCCTGACGCCAATGCCATCGGCAAGAATACAGCGGCTAACACTAAGGTGATGCCAATAATCGGATTGGTAATTTCCTTCATGGCTTTAGATGTGGCTTCAACTGGAGATAAGCCTTCTGTCGCCATAATGCGTTCAACATTCTCAATGACCACAATCGCATCATCGACAATAATCCCGATCGCAAGCACCATACCGAACATGGTCAGCACATTAATCGAAAAACCAGCAAGCAGCATGACTGAGAATGTGCCAAGCAATGCAATCGGTGCAACAATCGCCGGAATTAAGGTGTATCGAACATTGTGTAAAAAGATAAACATGACAATAAAAACTAATGCCATAGCTTCAAGCAATGTCATGATTACTTTTTCAATCGAGATTTTTACAAAAGGTGCAGTGTCGTAAGGTATAGAGAATTTCATACCATCAGGCAGTGCTGAACCTAACTGTTCAATTTTCGCTTTAACACCTTCTGCAGTCTTGACAGCGTTGGCACCAGGACTCATTTGTATCGCCACAGCTGTAGAGGCTTTGCCATTTTCTAAAATCGCAAAGTTATACATCTGTGCCCCGATTTCGACACGAGCGACATCCGACAGTCGAACATTGGCGCCATTTTGTTGAGCACGTAAACTAATTTTCTTGAATTGCTCTACAGTTTCTAATTGACCTTGAGCAGTTAAAGGAATAGTAATTTGTTGCCCCGTCAAAGCAGGAACATCACCAATACGACCTGGTGATATCGGCAAGTTTTGGTTTTGGATGGCTGTATTCACATCTTGAATACTCAATCCATAAGAAACCAAACGATCTGGATCGACCCAAATCCGCATGGCTTTTTCAGCACCAAAATTTTGGACTTTACCAACACCGTCAACCCGCTTTAATTCTTCAATCACATAGCGAGTCATATAGTCACTGACATCAATTTCACTATATTTGCCATTCGGTGAACTTAAGCCCACCATCATTAAAAAACCAGACGACGCAGCATCGACCATCAGCCCTTGTTGTCGCACTGTTTGAGGTAAGCGTGACTCAATGGCTTTAATTTTGTTTTGCACATCAATTTGTGCAAGTTCTACATCTGTACCTGGTTTAAATGTTGCGGTGATTGTTGCTGTTCCAGAACTATCTGAACTTGAACTGTAATAAAGTAAGTTTTTGACACCTGACATTTCCCGCTCAATCAAGGTCACAACACTATCATTCAATGTTTTTGGCGTAGCACCTGGATAGATTGCCGTAATACTAATCTGTGGTGGCGCAACACTTGGGAATCGTGCAATAGGTAACTTGGGGATGCTTAGTACACCCAACAGAATAATAAATAAAGCAATCACCCATGCAAAAATAGGACGCCTAATGAAAAATTGGGACATTATTGCTGTCCTCCATTTTCCTTAATATTTGTAGGTTGCCACTGCTTAATTTTTAATTTTTGCTCAGGCTGTATACGATCAGCCCCTTCAACAATGACTTTCTCACCTGCTTGTAACCCTTGTTTGATCACATAGTTATTTTGATAACGTTGACCAAGCTGAACAGGCTTGCTTTGCGCTAAACCTTTTTGATTAACAATCGTAACATTGGCTTTACCACTAATATCATGTTGAATCGCTTGTTCTGGAACTAGGAGCGCATTTTCAACTTGAGCTCGGCTCATATTGACTCGAACATACATGCCTGGCAAAAGTTTTTGATTTTCATTATTGGCTAAAATACGGATTGTGACATCACCCGTATCAGGATCAACTTTAGTATCCGAAAATAGGATTTCACCTGTAACGTTATAAGGTTTACCCTGACTATTTAGGATTTCAACCGTATGTTTGGTATTTGACACGTCACCTTGCTGTAAAGCTTCCTGTAGTTTTTCATAATCACTAATTGATTGCTTTACATCAACATAGACTTTATTAATCTGTTGTATTACGGCCATTGCATTAGTATCACCTTGACCAACTAATGCACCCTCAGTCACTAAGATTTCACCAATCGTTCCCGAGATAGGGGCTGTAACAGTCGCATATTTAAGATTAAGTTGTTGTCTGCTTAACATGGCTTGCATTTGCGCCACATCGGCTTTTGCTTTTTGATAATCTGCTTCGGTATTGTTGTATTCCTGCTGACTAACCGCATTTACTTTTACTAATTCAGTGTAGCGTTTTAACAGCACCTGCAAACGTGTCACCTCAGCTTGTGCACGGTTTAAAGTGGCTTGATTGCTTTTTACATCTGCCTGAAATATTTCAGAATTCAATTTAAAAAGCGGTTGACCTGCTTGCACATAAGAGCCTTGCTTAAAAAGTACTTTATCAACAATTCCACCTACTTGCGGGCGAATTTCAGCAATACGGTAAGCGACAACACGGCCTGGAAGATTTTCAATTAAATTCATGGAATGCGGTAATACCGTGATGGTACTGACAACCGCTGGTGGCATTTCTGTTGGGGACTGTTCAGCATCTTTGGCTTGTGTACAGCCGATTAAAAGTACAGTTGTAATAAGTATTGAACCTATTAAATGATAATGTGTTGACATGCTTTTTCAGAGGGGGGGTTTTAGATACTACTATTTTGAAATAGCAGTGTTTATGAATTGCTGATGTTGTGTGGAGATTGTGTGGAGATTGTGTGGAGAGATTAAAAGATTTATTTTTTAATGACACGCTTAAACAGCGTGGCTTGTAAATTAGTATAAATAATTTTGTTGTTCTACAATTTTGATCGTATCTTAGTTTTTTCTCATAGTTCATGAACTTTAAAATTCTAAACCAAGACTAATATTTATATAAGCAATTGAAAATACAATACATAGTTTCTTTATACACTTATGAAGTGAACTTTAGGTGAACATAAGTTAAATAGAAATTTTTAATTAGTTCAGCACAAACGTACAATCTTTAAGGCCTATAACTCGATACCGTTCTCTCTTTGATGTTTATTGCTATCTAATTGAGTGAACTCTGTGGAAATATTTCTTTATACATTAAGCGTTATGTATAGCCCAGGCCCTGTAAATTTTATGGGGCTAAATTCTGGCCTTACAGGTCAATTAAAAAAGACTATAGGATTTTACCTAGGCATTGGTTTCGCCATGTTGATCTTATTCGTATTGTTTGGCTATATAGGTGAAGCTGTTATTCCACATGGATTGATTCATTATATTGCTTTAGCGGGTGCAATTTATACATTCTACTTGGCTATAAAAATGATTAGGGCGAATGTAGAAACAACTCAACAGCAAGAAAGCCATCTAACATTCTTAAATGGCTTATTTATTCAGTTATTAAATCCAAAAGCCATTCTCGTCATTCTACCTGTTACGACAATTATGTACCCTGCAGCCAAAATCACAGGAATCATGATCTTGATAGTTTCTTTACTGATTTCACTTGGTGCTGTTGGCGCACCATTCACCTATGCTCTGGTTGGAAAAGTATTAGGCAACAAAATTGCTAATCCTATCTGGTTTAATCGGCTAAATAAGCTGATGGGTATACTCTTGATTTTATCAGGGCTTTTTATGTTCAAAGATTTTCTTAATGGAATAAATCTGCTGTAGGACAAATTAGCCGTTCAAATCGAACGGCTATCTTTTAATATTTATCATTTTCCATTGAGTGGGAGTTAAACCAAATGTTTTTATAAAATGTCTGGTCATATGACTCTGATCAAAAAAGCCTGCATTTAAAGCAGCATTAACAATAGACTCCCCTTGAGCAAGGTAGAACTTAACTGTTTCTAAGCGACGCATGATCATATAACGGTGTGGGCTAGTTCCAAATAATAATCGGAAATCACGAGAAAGGCTCCAGCGGTCACGATCAGCATGTTTCTCTAAATCTGACAAACTTAAGTTTTCATGTGGATACGCCAAAATACACTCACGCGCTCTCTCTGCTGCCTTGTAGTCAAATTTTTTGTTTTGGTTAGATGAAGTATCTGAAATTTCACACAGTGTAGTTGCCAAATCAAATAGAGCATCTTCCTCTTCTAGGGTATCCATATAATTATTTATATTATTTAGAAAGCTATCCATTGCCCTAAACAGGCGAATATCATTACTTAAGCCATGTCTGATAAAAGGCAAAGGTTTACCCTTTAAAATGGTTTGGATCATCGCTGGTTCGATGTAAATCATTCTATAGCGATAGCCATCTAATGTTCCTGATTCACCATCATGCTTTTCATCCGGGTGTAGAACCATAGTCATGCCTGGCAAGCTATGTTGCAATGTACCTTTGTAATGAAAGTTTTGAACTCCGGAAAGAGTCCTGCCAATAGCATAAGTATCATGTCGGTGAGGTTTATAAGCATAATTGGAAAGAAATGCTTCAATTCTTTCTAATTTATGATTTTGAGTGGGGGATCTCACAATCCAATTATTTCCACTGGAG
Organism: Acinetobacter sp. P37; assembly: GCF_057480965.1. Classification (NCBI taxonomy): domain Bacteria; kingdom Pseudomonadati; phylum Pseudomonadota; class Gammaproteobacteria; order Moraxellales; family Moraxellaceae; genus Acinetobacter; species Acinetobacter sp. P37. The sequence continues at coordinate 10,050 of NZ_JBLIYY010000035.1, forward strand.
AAATCAGGCATAATTGATGGCCAATTTTTCGTAGATTCTATTGTAGATTATTTTTCACTTTTCCTAAAATTAACATAATACACGTTATACGTAATGCTTGATATTTCTCTTTAAATATCATTATATTAAAGCAAGCCGTTCTGAAATATAGGGCACCAGCAGAGCGGCTTTTTATTGATTATTCATGTTCCACGCTTAAAATTCGAACAGTGTTTCATGATTTTTATAAGTTAAACTAAATTTAGTTGCTAATCCCAATAAGCTATTCACTAACTTGTAAATATCGGTATACCGCCTGACGACTAATCCCAAAAGCTTTCCCTAATGCCATTTTCGATGGATACTTCCCCTCCTTCCATGCTTGTCGTAAAGCTTCAGCTTGGTCAGGCTTTAGTTTATGCACCCGACCTTTGTACTTCCCCTGAGCAGAGGCGAGTTTTATTCCTTCCTTTTGCCGCTCTAAAATGATCTCACGTTCGAACTGTGCAAAAGCACCCATCATTTGAAGCATCAAATTATCCATCGGGGTGGATTCGGCTGTAAAAGTAATATTTTCTTTTACAAACTGGATGGCGATCCCTCGTTTGACCAGTTTATCTACTTCAGTGACCAAATCTTTTAGGCTTCGCGCAAAACGATCCATTGAATGTACAATCACCCTGTCCCCTTCCCGGACATAGTTCAACATTTCCTGAAATGGCACTGTTGCAAAGTTAGCGATGAGGCAGCCTTTTGTCTTATTCAAAGGCCTTACATTTCAAAAACTCTGCTTACCAGGCGCATTTCGCCCAGGGGA
>NZ_JBLIYY010000036.1:0-7431 GCF_057480965.1 Acinetobacter sp. P37
CTAAAATTAACATAATACACCTTATACGAAATGCTTTTGATTTCCTTATTTAAATCATAGTCTTATCGTATGTAAAAAAGCCCAACTCAGCTCAGTTGGGCTTTTTTCGTGAATCTTACCGTTCCACGCCTACTATTTAATCAATGTTCCACACTTTTAATTAGCTCAGTTGAATAATCAGGATGCCTGGTCTTTTCCTTTTTGGCGTTCATCCAGCTCTTTTTTCAGCGCCTTTTTATCCTGGTACGATGCGATCAGCATGATCGGGATCAACAGCGGGGCCACAATAATGCCTAGGGCAATGTCTTTCAGTTTCGGCATGATCTTTCTCCCTTAGTCATTATCAAAAACAGCATTCAGCACACGGCCAAATAAGCCACGTTTTTTGTGTTGTGGCACTGCCACATTTTGCAACGTGGCATGCTGTAGCGTTTGGGTGTGGTATGCCGTAGTTTCTTGCTGTGGCACTGCCACATTTTCTGCAATATTTAATTCATTATTCTTTTTATTATCATTGTCTTGTTGTGTTGTCGCATGCTGTGGCATATCTGTGTCGCATGCCGTAGCATCTTGTTGTGGTGCTGCTGTGACAGGTGCAACACTTTTCAGCTCAATGAGTGTTTGCATACGGTCAATTTGTTGCATTAACCGTTCTTCACGTTCTTGGTATTTTTTGACTTCATTTTCTAAATGAGCAATAAGTTTTTTTGTAGATTCATCACCTTCTTGCTTAGATGATTCAATTTTTTGAGATGTTTGCTCAGGTTCTCCAAAGCATCGGATGACCTCTGCTAGATCGAATTGTCCATCACTGGAGCGTGATAAACGTCCATTACGTACAGCTCTGTAAATGGTTGATCTATCCACATGAAATTTTTTAGATACTTCACTTAGTGATAACTTAGCCATTTACGGTGTCCTTTTTATTTGATGGCATGTATCCCACTTTTTTTAGGTATGGGTATAGTTCTTTTATTCGGTCAGGGTCTTGCAGCATCTCAGCAATACGAATAGCAAATTGCGGATAGCTTTCAGTTCCCTGGGAATAACGACCCATTTCAGGAAGATCAGAAAGTTTATTGGCAAACATATGGCGTTGTGCATCAGTCATCTTTGTAAAGAAATCTAAAGTATTAGGATCTCTATCTACTAGAGGTGGAGAGTCCTTTTTTTTCTGTTTAAAGTTAAACGAAAAACCAGATATTGAGCGACCCCGTTTATGCTGCTCATACTTTACACAAATATCTGTATGTTCATTTATCTGCTTAATTGAAAGTTCTAGCACACGTTCTTTTAAGTGAGCCATCCGTAAATATTCATTATCAAGAACACCTAATTTTTTTCTGAACTCTTGTAGCTCGATAATTGGTGTTTTACCAGCACTTCGCCATTGAATTAGAAGCTCATATAAACGAATAGCATAAGCACTACTAAGACTACTGACTTGTTGTAGTTCATATTTCGTAAATTGCTCTTCTAACCTGGTGATGAATGGAACGACAGCTGGAGCAAATATTAGGTCTACAGTCGCTTCATTGTCGTTATAAGCAATCTGAGAAACCCAGCGACTCATAACATTTCTGATATTCCCATTAGCCTTTTTTTCTTGATAACTAAACTGACGTGCAAAAAGATCTTTACAAGCATCTTTTAGAGCTTGATAGGCTGTATTGCGGTGTACGCCAAATTGATTGATATAACTATCAGCATGAACTTCTAATGGATCATTCGCATTAATACCTCTACCACTTTCACGTGCTTCAACAATGGCTAATAGTATTAAACGTTGTTCTACTAAATCTAAGTTATAGCTAGCATTTATTAAGGCATTATCTTTTACAACTAAATCTCTCATAGCCACTAATTTTTTATTGTGTATAAGTACACGTTAATATTATTTGTGGACTTATGCAAGGTAAACGTAGTCATATTGCAAGGTAAACGTGGACATATTGCAAGGTAAACGTGGACATATTGCAAGGTAAACGTGGACATATATCCTTTGAAAGTGTTGTAAATAAAGGCTTTCAGCATGTCTAAAAGCATTTAAAAACTTTAAAAATAATTAAAAGCCCAGGTAAGGAAAAATTGCCCTTGGTTTTCGCTACGCTCAAACTCTATTGAATCTCGCTTTCGCTCGATTCGTCGGGGCAATTTTTGGTTGATCTCGTTGTGACTTCAATAAAAAGCAAAAGCACGATGAATTCGCTTCGCTCATAAAGCTTTTTTACTCGCTACGCTCGATCTAGGCTCAATTTTCTGCATGTGATTTACGCTTATTTAGGCTTCACAGCCTAAAAAGCTGTTTTTCAGAGGGTCTAAGCGCGAATTTCAGCGATTTCACTCGTAGACACTCGTTCTGTACCTTCCTATGTGAATTTGAGCTTAAATCGCAAATGAGTGCATTTAAAAGCTAAGTTTTATAGTGATTAGATAAAATCTTTACCTTTTGTATGAGGGTCATAAGAAAAAGCAGGTTTTTTAGTCTTCAATTTTTCTGTATTTCTTTCTGCATTCGTCATTTTCATTTTTTCATTAGAAGTAGGGACCATATCCTGGGACTCTAATTTTTCTATTTTATGTAAATGTACCTTTTTTTCACTCATTCCCATTTTATTCAAATTTCGCAAAACTGAACTGTAAGAAATATTGTTCGCTAGCTCAGGTAAATCAGCGTGGATTTCCTTAATTGTATAACCAGCTTCTAGCCGTTTTTCTATTTCAGGTAATACAGAGATGATGAATTTTTTAGCGCCATGCCTGGTAACCATAATAACTTCCTCTTTCCTTAATTTATGCAATTATGTGCAACTATATGCAATTAAGAGCTTTTATATGATTTTATATGATTTTATATGATTTTATATGAAATTATCTGCAACTATAAGCTTTTAAATGGTTTTTATTCATTTTGATGTGCAATTATATGCGTTTATGTGCAATTGCAATTTTCGTGATATTGGCAAGATGTGTAATGTTGGTCAACATGCTTGCATTTTGACACCCATTACTCCTGCTTATTCGCTTTTCAAGCTCAACGTGGAATCTTGTCCTGCGGAGCTTTTGGCATAGCCAAATGACAATGGAAATGATGAAAATGAATGAAAAGAAAAAGCCAAAACGGATACGCCAAAAGATCATTAAAGTGGTCGTAACTGATGAAGAAAAAAAGCAGATTGAAGCAAATGCTGCTCAGGCTAATTTATCGGTTTCTCAATATGCACGTGATTTGGGTTTAAGCTATCAGCCCAAAAGTTTGATAGATGTTCAATCGTTTCAGGAAATTCGTAGCATAAAGGAGGATTTCAACAAGATTGGTGGTTTGTTGAAAAATCTTATGAGTGGTGAGGTTACTGATCCGAAAGAGATCCAAACAAAATTAAATGGCTTACTGTTGGACTTATCCAAAAATCAAAATTTGCTTGATCAGCTACTGACTAAAGTAAGATCCAAGATCAAGTTTTAAAAAAAGTGTATGGTCTGTTGCCTTGTATAGTGGCGTTAGCCGCCACTGCGTATAAGAGATTTTATGTTAAATAAAAAAAGCAGCCTTTAATGCTACTTTTTTCTTTTAGAAACTAGAAACCTTTTTGTCATCAAACAAACTTAGTTGCTCTTCTGTACTCAAATAGTTTTCTAATTTTTGCACTAAATGCCACATAACTACAGGTGGAATTGCATTCCCAATCTGACGATAAGCATCTCCCTGAGATCCTACAAAGTTGAAGCTATCAGGAAAAGATTGGATCCTAGCAGCCTCTCTTGGTGAAAATCTTCTGTAAAGCTCTTTTTCAGGATCTACAAGTAGAACAGGGTCGCGAGAGTTCAAACTAACTTTAGCTAAATGACTAGTAATAGTGAGACACTGTTCATTAAGATCTTGTGCTAAAGCCCGTTTCATATTGGGTTTTGCTTTTTTTACACCTTCTACTGCTCTTTGAGAGAAGAAGTATTTCTCATCCTCAGGCCATAAACTGTCAATTACATCTTTGAGTTTTGACTTCGGTTTTAGCCCTTCACCATGAGTAGAATCAGGGAATTCAAATTTTTGTGCTAAATCATTTCTGATGCCAACAATAAAAATACGTTCCCTTTTTTGGGGAACCCCGAAGTCACTAGAATTGATGAGTTTATGGCTAATTGTATAACCAATCGACTCAAACTGTTTACAAGCTAAATCAAAGTAATATCCCTGTTTTAAACGATAGAATCCCTTAACATTTTCTGCAATAAATGCTTTTGGCTTCGTTTCTTCAATAATTCTAGCCATTTCCCAAAACAGCTGAGATTCTTTCTTTTCAGGCTGTTTACTTGGATTTACTGTTGAAAATGGCTGACATGGGAATCCACCTACAACTACATCGACTTGCCCTTGAAGATGACTAAGAGTAAGTTGGTTAATATCAATAACTTCGGCTTTATGTGAAAAGTTTGCGTTATATGTATTTACTGCTTTTTCATTAAAATCTGAAGCATGAATAACTCTAAAATTTTGTTTTTTATATCTTTTATTTAAGTAGCTAAAGCCACCAAGAATGCCTTGGTCAGCACCACCACAGCCACAGAATAAAGATACAACGTTAAACATCTTGGAATGAGCCTGAATGATTGGAGAAGGAGAGGCGGTATGTTAGAGGAATGGCAGAAATAGTTCCATCTGAATAGTGTTTGTATGGATTTTGAATGCGGAATAATTGGACACCACTATTATGGAATATGACCCGATAAACATAAAAGTTATCTTGATGTTGCTCTGCAGCGATCCATTCATTCTTAGTAACATTAATTATATCTTCAGCGAAATTTTCTGGCATAGGAGTTGTCCTGCGAGTTGCTTTCACTTCAATGTATTTTTCTCTAGTTTCTTCATAAGAGAATGACTCAATATCAAATCCAATTCCACGTAAATGAGCTTTGTTTTGAACTTTATGTTCTAGGAAGTAAGGTTTTAGCAAATTCTTCTCATATTCGAAAACGAAAGCCTCTCCAGCATCTCCAAGGTCTTTTGTATTAACAAAGCTTCGAGTAATACTTGGATCTATATTAGGAATATGAGAAAGGCCTGATGTTAAAATTTCAGATACATTACTATTAAGTAGTTGAGGTGGGACATCAGATATTTTAGATATAAAGAAATCCCATGAAATTTGTAAAGCTTTATAATTTTCAACTTTATTTAGATCCTCGTAAGAATAGAAATCAAAATCTGGATCTTTTAAAGCTAAATCAATCATAAACTCAATAAAATCTCCCTCATTCAAATTAATTTTATATGAGGTTCCAGAAAGGGTGATGATATTAGCCAATTGTAAAAGAGTGAGTTGCTCTTTTACATGTTGATATAAATAAGATGATGCTTTGTTATTAGGATTTGGAATTTCTCTTAATATGTTTGAACCAAGATCTATTTGAATCTGTTCTACTACTTGTTCAGGGGTGGCCTGCCTAGTTAGCACTGACTTTGAATTAAGAACATAATAGCCAATTTGCTTTACATTTAAAAAAATACCTAGGTCATCACATTGTTTTAAGACCGCTATGAGGAAGCATAGTTGTCGTATATTAATACCGAGGTTGATTTGCTCAAATACAGTGTACTTAGCGTTCATACCTGAAGGAAATTGCATCTTTAAACATAAATCTTTGAAGAAAGCAGGTTGATCATTGTCTTCTAAGAGTTTTAAAGTGCGTTCAGAAATATGTACTACCTTTTGAGCATCAATGTAATACATACCGAATAGTTTCCCTGCTATCTCAGTCCTGTGATTATCTAAAGTTTTTTTAGTAGTTTCTTCACCTAAGAGATTGGCTAATTCTTGGTTAAAGAATTTATCAAAATTTTCTTTAGAAGTAGGACATATCTTGGAAATAACAGAAGTATAGTAAGGCAATAAATTGTCTAATTCTGCTTGAGCTTTCCCACGAATAATTGCACAACGAAATTGATCGGTATGTATGTAAGTCATAGTAATTTATAAATAATTTCTGCAATTTTTTGTGCTAACAATGGTGGCACAGCATTACCTACCTGTCTATATTGACTAGTACGGTTTCCAACAAAGATAAAATCATCAGGGAATGACTGAATACGAGCACATTCTCTTACTGTTGGAACTCGATTAGCTTTGTAATGAAAATGATGGTTATGACCAGCATCAATCGTAAAACAAGGTTTTTTACTGTTCATACGAGTCCATGCAATATTTACTTTTCGAGTTAAACGTAACTCTTCTGGTAAATCCTTATAATTACCCCCATCTGGTACTAAGGCAATAATATTTTTGGTTTGCTCTTTATGATCAACTGCTTGATGATTATAAAGTTGATGGCTTTTAGTACGCATTAAACTCTGATAATCATTTAAAGGCGGACATAGATACTCTTCAATTTCTGAACCTAAATTTTCTTCTAGCAGTGGTAGATCTGATAGAGCGTCACCTGTTGTAATTGGCGAACTAATTTTTACAGCTTCTAATTCATGGATAGGAAACATACCTTCTTTTAAACCAATGAAAAAAGCACGTTTCCTACTTTGGGGAACACCAAAATCAGCAGCATTTAATTTTAGAACGCAAACGTCATATCCCAACTGATTTAAGCCAGCAACAATTTGGTTAGCAAAATCACCTTTGTTCATACTTAGAATATTAGGGACATTTTCTATAACAACAGCTTTTGGCGAGTATTTTTCAACTAACTTTAAGTAACTAATGAACAATGTGTTTCTAGGATCATTAACATCTCGTTTTCCTGCTATTGAAAAACCCTGACAAGGTGGACCTCCTAACATTACATCAATATCCTGAATTTCAGTAAAAGCAGGATTATCAATATCAGAAAGATCAATATTATAGGTTTTAGAACCTATGAAGTTCTTGGCAAAAGTTTCAAGAGCAGGAGCATTGTTATCTATGGCAGCAACAGTATGAAATCCTGCTTTATGAAAACCTAGTGATAAGCCACCAGCACCAGAAAATAAATCTAAAGTACGTAAAGACTTCAAATTAAGACCTTTAGAAATAGAAAATCAGAAGGGATGATAGCGAAAGAAACAGGTTCTTGCCTGAAATTTTATGCAAAAAAAGGTACTCTAATCTCGTAATTTATAGGTCAGATTGTTTTATGAACAAAATCAAAATCGTTAAAGGATATGAGTGTTATCCTAAAGATAGAAAAGATCAGCTTCAAAATTTTATTGCGACTATCAACGCAAAAGGTGAAATTATTTCTCTTGAGCTAGAATCAGGAGTCATTCTTGAAAGTACAGGGAAACAGCAGAAATGGCAGAATCCAAATAATCAGAAGATGTACATCATAAATGGTTAAGTTTTCCTAAAATTAACATAATACACCTTATACGAAATGCTTTTGATTTCCTTATTTAAATCATAGTCTTATCGTATGTAAAAAAGCCCAACTCAGCTCAGTTGG
>NZ_JBLIYY010000037.1:0-6523 GCF_057480965.1 Acinetobacter sp. P37
TAAGATATAACTCATTGAGATGTGTCATAGTATTCGTCGTTAGAAAACAATTATTGTGACATTATTTCAATGAGTTATCTATTTTTGTCGTGTACAGAGCGCTTCATCAGAAAACTGAAGGAACCTCCATTGAATCGAACTAATATTTTTTTTGGTGAATCGCATTCTGACTGGTTGCCTGTCAGAGGCGGAGAATCTGGTGATTTTGTTTTTCGACGTGGTGACGGGCATGCCTTCGCGAAAATCGCACCTGCTTCCCGCCGCGGTGAGCTCGCTGGAGAGCGTGACCGCCTCATTTGGCTCAAAGGTCGAGGTGTGGCTTGCCCCGAGGTGATCAACTGGCAGGAGGAACAGGAGGGTGCATGCTTGGTGATAACGGCAATTCCGGGAGTACCGGCGGCTGATCTGTCTGGAGCGGATTTGCTCAAAGCGTGGCCGTCAATGGGGCAGCAACTTGGCGCTGTTCACAGCCTATCGGTTGATCAATGTCCGTTTGAGCGCAGGCTGTCGCGAATGTTCGGACGCGCCGTTGATGTGGTGTCCCGCAATGCCGTCAATCCCGACTTCTTACCGGACGAGGACAAGAGTACGCCGCAGCTCGATCTTTTGGCTCGTGTCGAACGAGAGCTACCGGTGCGGCTCGACCAAGAGCGCACCGATATGGTTGTTTGCCATGGTGATCCCTGCATGCCGAACTTCATGGTGGACCCTAAAACTCTTCAATGCACGGGTCTGATCGACCTTGGGCGGCTCGGAACAGCAGATCGCTATGCCGATTTGGCACTCATGATTGCTAACGCCGAAGAGAACTGGGCAGCGCCAGATGAAGCAGAGCGCGCCTTCGCTGTCCTATTCAATGTATTGGGGATCGAAGCCCCCGACCGCGAACGCCTTGCCTTCTATCTGCGATTGGACCCTCTGACTTGGGGTTGATGTTCATGCCGCCTGTTTTTCCTGCTCATTGGCACGTTTCGCAACCTGTTCTCATTGCGGACACCTTTTCCAGCCTCGTTTGGAAAGTTTCATTGCCAGACGGGACTCCTGCAATCGTCAAGGGATTGAAACCTATAGAAGACATTGCTGATGAACTGCGCGGGGCCGACTATCTGGTATGGCGCAATGGGAGGGGAGCAGTCCGGTTGCTCGGTCGTGAGAACAATCTGATGTTGCTCGAATATGCCGGGGAGCGAATGCTCTCTCACATCGTTGCCGAGCACGGCGACTACCAGGCGACCGAAATTGCAGCGGAACTAATGGCGAAGCTGTATGCCGCATCTGAGGAACCCCTGCCTTCTGCCCTTCTCCCGATCCGGGATCGCTTTGCAGCTTTGTTTCAGCGGGCGCGCGATGATCAAAACGCAGGTTGTCAAACTGACTACGTCCACGCGGCGATTATAGCCGATCAAATGATGAGCAATGCCTCGGAACTGCGTGGGCTACATGGCGATCTGCATCATGAAAACATCATGTTCTCCAGTCGCGGCTGGCTGGTGATAGATCCCGTCGGTCTGGTCGGTGAAGTGGGCTTTGGCGCCGCCAATATGTTCTACGATCCGGCTGACAGAGACGACCTTTGTCTCGATCCTAGACGCATTGCACAGATGGCGGACGCATTCTCTCGTGCGCTGGACGTCGATCCGCGTCGCCTGCTCGACCAGGCGTACGCTTATGGGTGCCTTTCCGCAGCTTGGAACGCGGATGGAGAAGAGGAGCAACGCGATCTAGCTATCGCGGCCGCGATCAAGCAGGTGCGACAGACGTCATACTAGATATCAAGCGACTTCTCCTATCCCCTGGGAACACATCAATCTTACCGGAGAATATCGTTGGCCAAAGCCTTAGCGTAGGATTTCGCCCTCTCCCGCAAACGACCCCATGTGGGCGGTAAAATCAGCTATGTCCGTATTCCCTCACCTGAAGACTTCTGGTGATGAAAATGGCATCCCCACCCGGAAACTGGAAAACCCGCTATAAAGCCAGTGATCTTGCAGACCATCAAAGATTAGAAATGACCTGCAAGAAATGTAACCGCCTTGTTTATATCAATAAGGCAATGATCAGCTCAATTCGAGGACACGAGCAATTATATTTGGACGAAGTTGAACGACGCGCACGCTGCAAAGCTCAAAATTGCCGTGGCACCATGCGCATGGCAATGGTGCGTCTTGATGAACTCAGCGGTTTTATTGGCGGGATTGCTTGATCTCCCGCCAAGATTTTAACTGGCTGACTGGCGCAATAATGGTATAGCAATAAGATAAAGGCTTGCTGCGACGAGCCAAACCCAACCATCCCACTGCCCCGCGGTTAAGCCATAAAGCGTCGTAAATCCGACCGGCCCGATAATCGAGGTTATATTCGTCAACCCCGTTAAAGTTCCCTGTAAAGCACCTTGTTTTTCATCGCAAACAAGACCTGAAATAATGGCCTGCAAAGCAGGCATACCAATGCCGCCTGTGGCCAGCATAAAAATTGCCGGCAGAACCATCCAGCTTTGCGTGATAAAAGCCAGCAATAAAAACCCGCACATATCAGCGCCCATTCCAAGCAGCAACACACCGCGGTCACCCAGTCGCTTTGAAAGAGTGCCGGTTAAAACAGCTTGTACGAATGTATGTGCTGCACCAAAAACGGCCAGCGACACACCTGCTGTGCCAATATCCCAATTCAAGCGCTGTTCGCCATAAATCACCCACAAAGCGGCGGGCGCCTGCCCAATCAGCTGCATAAGAAAAAACAACGCAAAAAAGCTGGCAAGTCCCTGAACTGCAAAATTGAAGCGAAAGCCTTCAAACAAATTGATTTTGGCTGGCTGTCCTTCAGGCGGTTGTGACGGCGTTTTGGGCAACAAGAAAGCCACCAAACAAAAGGCAATTGCATTGAGAAGAGCCCCTGCCACAAAGGGCGCATGCACAGATATATCACCAAGAACACCGCCAATAGCAGGCCCTGCAATCATACCTGCACCAAAACACGCCCCCATAAAACCAAACCAACGCGCACGTTCTTCCTGTTTAGTTGTATCAGCGATAATTGATGCCGCGATTGCACCAGTTGCTCCGGTAACACCTGAGATAATCCGGCCGATATAAAGCACCCATAAAACAGGCGCTGCCGCCATTATGCTATAATCAATCGTGGCACCTAAAAATGAAACCAGCAAAATAATCCGCCGTCCATAGCGGTCAGATAACCGCCCTAAAACGGGCGCGCAAAAGACCTGCATAAACGCATAAAGCGATAAAAAAACACCATAGTGAAATGCTGTTTGCTCTGCCGGTACAAATTCATTTAATAAAGCCGGAACCACCGGCATGATTAATCCCAAACCAATCGCATCAAGCGCGACAACAATGAGTGCGGTTATAAGTGATTTTGACATAGATGTGACTTTTATTTATCATTGATAAGTTGGCGATAATAAACTTTATCAACGATAAATTGTCAAGAGGTAATGCAATAAAATGACCAAATTGGATCGTGAGACCGTTATTCAGGCTGCACTTGAACTTCTCAACGAAGTCGGTGTTGACAATTTAACAACGCGAAAATTGGCCGAGCGCCTGAAGGTGCAGCAACCTGCTCTTTATTGGCATTTTCGCAATAAGCGCGCCCTGCTTGATGCCTTATCTGAAGCCATGTTAGAAAAAAATCACACCCGCACCGTGCCTCAGACAGGAGAAGACTGGCGTGTCTTTTTAAAAGAAAATGCACTCAGCTTTCGTAGCGCACTGCTTTCTTATCGTGATGGCGCACGCATTCATGCGGGCACACGCCCAACCAGTGCGCAATATGAGCGCGTGGAAAAACAGATCAGATTTTTATGTGAGAGCGGATTTGAACAGCCCGATGCCGTACGGGCATTAGTGATTGTCAGTCATTATACGACGGGCTCTGTCAGTGAGCAGCAAGCAGCCCTCGAAGATAGTTCTGAACGCAAACAAGCCTCAAAAGAAGCCCCTGCACAGCCATCACAGTTTCTATCTCATGCCTTTGATACATTCGATGCGGAAGGTGCCGATTTTGCCTTTGAATATGGATTGGATGCTTTAATTTCCGGTCTGGAAATGAAGAAAGCCACAAAATAACTTAGCAGATGCAACATAAAAAAGCCCCGCAAAGCGAGGCTTTTAAAATGATTAACTTAAAGATTATGCTTTTGGTGCAGCTTTTGGTTTGCGTGTTGAATAGACGACAAAGAACCCTGCAACCAAACCATAACCAAGCCATTTAAATGGCAGTATATCCGCATCTTCGCTGCGGATTGCACGTACCGCAACCGTGCCCGGACGTGTTTCCACACCCGCTTTACCACTGCTTTGAGCCGCTTCAATCTGATCAGGTGAGACGACCCATTCACGGCCTGTATATTTATCATAGGCCATAAAACCAAAGCCCACGATGAGTGCGGTGATTGCGCCTGCAATCAAACGAATGCGCATATTCATATCAAATTTCCATTATTTAATCTTGTTCAGCTTTTAAGCTGACAACAGCAAAAACATCAATTAGCAAAGCCGATCACTTATTATTATCTAATTCAAAATCACAAAATGGGGTCGTTTGCGGGAGGGGGCGGAATCCTACGCTAAGGCTTTGGCCAGCGATATTCTCCGGTGAGATTGATGTGTTCCCATCCGAGCGGCGAAACATGGGCCAAGAGATCGGGCGATAGCAGCTTTCCATCGCGTTTCTGGTTTGCAACGACCTCGCCGAGCTTCATGGTGTTCCAGAAGATGATGATGGCGGCGAGCAGATTCATGCCGGCGATGCGGTAATGCTGGCCTTCGGCGGAACGGTCGCGGATTTCACCGCGGCGGTGGAAGCTGATTGCCCGCTTCAGCGCATGATGAGCTTCGCCTTTGTTGAGCCCGATCTGGGCACGCCGTTGGAGTTCGGCATCCAGAATCCAGTCGATCATGAACAGGGTGCGCTCGACGCGACCGACTTCCCGCAGGGCTGTCGCGAGCTCGTTCTGCCGCGGATAGGAGGCGAGTTTCCGCAGAATCTGGCTTGGCGCGACGGTCCCGGCAGCAATGGTGGCGGCGATGCGCAGGATGTCGGGCCAATTGCGCTCGATCATGGCTTGGTTGACCTTTCCGCCGATCAACGCTCGCAGGTGCGCCGGGGCGGCCGACGGATTGAACGCGTAGAGCCGTTTGGATGGCAGGTCGCGGATGCGCGGAGCGAACCGGTAGCCGAGAATGGCACATGCGGCAAAGACGTGATCGGTGAAGCCGCCCGTGTCGGTGAACTGCTCGCGGATATGGCGTCCAGCATCGTTCATCAGCAGGCCATCGAGGATGTAAGGCGCTTCGCTTGCCGTTGCAGGAATCACCTGGGTTGCGAACGGCGCATATTGGTCGGAGACGTGGCTATAGGCTTTCAGGCCCGGGGTATTGCCATATTTCGCGTTGACCAGGTTCATGGCCTCACCTTGCTCTGTAGCGACGAAGAACTGTCCGTCGCTCGAAGCCGACGTGCCCATGCCCCAGAACCGGGCCATGGGTAACGCTGCCTGTGCCTCGACCACCATGGCCAGCGCCCGGTCATAGGCTTCGCCCTCGACATGCCACCGTCCAATGCGGATCAATTCCCAGAAGGTGTGGGTGTTTGTCGCATCCGCCATTTTGCGCAAGCCGAGGTTGATCCCTTCCGCCAAGATAACGTTCATTAGCCCGATCCGGTCAGCGCAGGGTGCTCCTGTGCGCAGATGGGTGAACGCTTCGGTGAAGCCGGTCGCCGCATCCACCTCCAGCAGGAGATCGGTGATGCGCGTGGGCGGGATCTGCTTGTAGAGATCGAGCACCAGATCTTCGGCGCCTGTCGGCGCGGCGGCTTCGAGTTTCTCGATATGCAGAACGCCGTTTTCAATCGACCCGCCCGGGATCGTGCCTGCGCGAGCGGCACGGCCAAGCTCGCGCAACCGCATGTCGAGGCGAGCTTGCCGGTCTGCCAGCCATTCCTCCGGCCGCAATGGCACAGCGAGACGACCGCCTTCCGCGATGGATTGTGCCGGAACGAGTGCGTGTTTCAGATCGCCATAGCGCCGGGACCTAGTAAGCCAGACATCTCCGGAGCGGAACGCATCGCGCAGATGGAACAGCACCGCGATCTCCCATAGGCGAGCGTCGCCAGCCCTCTGGGCCCGAAGGTGGCGATGCCATTTCGAGCTGGGCCGCAAGAAGCTGGTCATCGCGGCATCGTTCAAACCGGTACGAAGGGCCGTCACCGCTTCCAGAAGCGGCAGTGCAACGGGCGCAGCTCGCAGATCGAGCAGGCGCAACATGCGTGGAGCGTATCGGCGGAAGCGGTGATAACCGTCGAGCACATGATTGAGCGGATCGTCGGCCATGGTGGCGGTCAGCCTGGTTGCCATTGCAACAAGGGTTTTTAAGCCGTCCCACCCTGACCCACTCGCGATGGCACTGTTGCAAATAGTCGGTGGTGATAAACTTATCATCCCCTTTTGCTGATGGAGCTGCACATGAACCCATTCAAAGGCCGGCATTTTCAGCGTGAC
>NZ_JBLIYY010000038.1:0-4848 GCF_057480965.1 Acinetobacter sp. P37
ATTGAACAAAGAAATTTAAATCCTGTGCTTGACTCTTGTAGTTAAAAACAGGACATTTTAAATGGTTTATCGCATAGACATTTTAATTGGTGAATAACACAAAAAATGGGAGCTAAGCTCCCATTTTTAATGCATTTTTTTAAATAAGGCTAGGATGTGCATCTAAGATTCGAATTAATGTTGCCGCTGGTCCTGTCGGATAGCGTCGGCCTTGTTCCCAGTTTTGCAGGGTGCGATGACTGATGTGGAGACGTGCAGCAAATTCGCTTTGACTTAAACCAGTTTTTTCTCGGACTTCCTTAATATCAGGTAATTCAAGTTCGGTTGTTCGACTTGCTTGGATCTCTTTGCGTTTGATTGCTCCAGCTTCTTTAATCGAAGCAACTAAGTCATCAAATAAGTTGTTATCCATGAAATTGCTCCTTCACGAGTTGGCGCAGAATGGCGGTTTCTTTATCCGTGAGATTATCTTTTACAGATTTTGGATAAGCCACCAAGAAAAAGATTTGATCATCCTCATTTACCCAATAGTAAATTACTCTGATACCGCCACTTTTGCCTTTATTACCTTGAGCGCAACGTACTTTTCGAATGCCACCGCCATTCTTGATCAAGTCACCTTTATCAGGCTGAACCAATAGATCTTGTTGAAGTTGACGATATTCCTCATCAGATACAAGGTCTTTGATTTGCTTGGTAAAGATGCTGGTTTCAATGAATAACATAGATTCTTTGTACGTCAATGGCGTATAAGGATTCTAGCAGTTTCTGTATCAAAAAACGAGAGCTGATAACTCTCGTTTCGTATAATCCGTATTATGTTAATTAATTACCTTCTCAAAATTATATGTTTTACAATCATATAAAGTATCTTTTGGTAGTTTACTATTTTCTAAATACTTCAATAAAAGTTCCTGTTTATGATTAATCCAATCAAAAGTATCTTTATCTGTAGGTAGTACCGCATTTGGATTTTTTTCTTTATATAATATTAAAAATTTGTTAATTAAGCAGTAATCATTTGCAATATGTGGTCTATATGTCATTTGTTCATTAACAGAAAATCCTTCTTTTCCTGCTTCCTCTAAGCCTTTCAGTGAAGCTATTTGAAATAAAACATGTCTAAATATAGTATCTTTTAGATCTATAGGTGTTTTTGAATCTAATTTATTAATAAGTTTCAAATTATAGGGTAAAAATGTTAGTACAACACTTGCTGAATGTTCTGCTTCCAATTGAGCAGCTTTAAGATTATCCTTATATTCATTAGCGAAACTACAGCTACTTAACTGAAAACTTAAGACTAATACCATTAATTTATTCATATTAATAACCTAATTTTTTATAGCTTTCATTCAATCCATCACCCTTATAAGTTCCATCTTTTCTAAGTAACTCTAACATTCCAGCATGATAATCTTGATTAAAAACTTTTTTATACATAGCCCTATTAATCGTTAAAGGCCCTTGATTTTCAACTAATTGCCTTGTATCTACCACAGTTTTAGCAACACTAATCTTATCTTTGACATCTAAAATTAATTGAGCAATATCATAAAACCCACCTATAGACTTAGTTGTTCTTAAAGCAAACGTATCAGACTGAAATTCTGCAACTAATTTTGCCGCGTCTTTAAGCGCATTTTGTCTCACATATTTTTGAAAATTAATATAATGTTGAGTATGAAAAGATGCTCTATACCACATTTCCTCTGGAACCTTATTCATATCATATTCAAGACCAAATCTAGCTGCTAGTAAGAGTTCAATATCATTAGTAACTTCTTCCCAATATTCCTTTGCCATCATAAAGTTATATGGTCTTGCCATATAATAACCAACAACTTTAATGTAAGAATTGCACAATGGAGCTGTTAATATTTTTGTAGGATCACAGGCTTTCTGCTCAACAGGCCAATCTACATTTTTTCCATTTATATATTGAGCCATTATATTTAATCCATTGGTGGTAGAGGTTTTGAAAGATCATAAGTTAAGAACTGAATATCTTGTGCTCTTGATCCAGTAGTTATTTCTTTTGTGTGACCATTTTCATCAGTCTCTCCTTCAATAACATTTCCATCAGGATCAACTAATTTATAATACATATTTGCTACGGGTTTATTAGAATGCTCATCTAATAATTGATAAACCATACCATGTATTATTTCTTGATTAGTTTCGACAAAACTATTTTTAATGGGAATAATACTCGAAGCAGCAGATGAACCATAAGAAGAACCACTATCACCAACGACATGGACTTGATTAGGCATTAAAGTTGCGCCACACGTGAACTTATCACCCACATAAGCGACAGCTTTCCCATCGAAAATCACATGATCATTGCTCTTAATCAAAGTTGACCAACATTTACATTTTGGACAGGCAAATCCATCACCAGCTCGAAGAAATAGATTCCCCATTTGTGAGCTACGTGACTGAGTTGAAATTACTACTCCACCATGGTCAGTGGTTGAACCATGAATACCAAAACCTTTAGACATTCTTTGAGTCTCCAAGAGTTGGATTCATAAATCCTTCAGGAATCATTGCATCATGATATAAACGTAAAATATGTGATGTGATCGGACTATCAATGATTTCATCGCCATTTTCTAATGGTGAACCAACGAGTGCCGCGGATCGATCATGAACAGTGATAGCACTGCCAGCGCCAGAGATAATTTTTGCAGTTGAACCATCAGCATATATGGCTTCATCACCAACTAGAGCTAAAGAAATGCCTTTGACTTTATAGGTGTCGGTAGAGGCTCTTATCACCCCACCTTTTTTTGTTTTAGCTCCATTAAATGCAGCATAAAATTTGGTATACGGTTTATGATCCCAATAGAGCTGTTCTGCTTGCTGAATCTTTTGAATATCATTTTGAGAAAGTTTTTTTAACTGCTCTTCTGGCAGTTGATGTAAAAAAGTAGGGCTAGTCATGCTAGATCCAATTATTTTAATTAAGTAAAGAATAACAAAAGAAAAAGTGAAGCAAAAATTAAAAATGTAATGGTTCAAATTTCTACTAAATATGAGTCCATTTAACATAATAGAGGTTATACCAAATGCTTTTTAAAATATCCTTGTTTTTCATGTAGTTAAATATTTTTCATCCCCCTGAAAAACCACAAAAAACCGACTTGGAAACAAGTCGGTTTCTTTTTGAGCTATTTTGATACTTCTTGCCAATAAAAATGATCAATATTTAATCAATTTGTCATTTTTCTCTGCGTTATCAAGCCAACGCTGGCTTAAATTATCCCCAATTTCTGCGGACAACTCTTGGGATAAAAATCCACCAATTTTGTACGCCTGAGCGCACATGAATTTAGGGATTTTGCGGATGTTCACAATCCCCTGTATTCAATATCATGAAGTCATAAGAGAACAGGATGTTCCGCAGAATAAAAATAAATAATCGCACAAGGATCGGCGGCACGACAGGAGTTATGCCAAGCGAACCAATACGAAAAAGCCCGACAGGATGTCGGGCTTTTTTATTAATTAGATTATTCCTCTATCAACTTAGCTGGAAGATCAAACTTCTCTAGGATTTTTTCTAACTGTTTAGCTTTTTCTTGTCCATCAATCACAATGAAATAATTATTTTCATAATAAAGATGAATAAGATACAGATTATGCTCTCTTAAATGATCTGCTATTTTTCCAGCAATGAGTGGATCGGTATCATCTAAAGGGGAAAATTCACTTTCGAAGTCTTCATCATCTTCGTGTGCTTCTTCCTCTTCTTCATATTTTTGAATAATTGAAAAGGCATCTTTTAAAGGTTTTTCTATATTTATATTTTTTGTTTTTAGAGGTAGTAAGTTATTAAATCCTTTTAAAATATATGGCATTCCCCAATCTTTTGTTTCGACAGAAATCATATAAGAGTCATCTAACCAGTTGTACAAAAAAGTAGTTATATCTTCTTCATCGAATGACTGCGGAATACTTATAGATTGTATTTCTGGTACTGCTAAGATTACTTGATCGTACAATGTTTTATTCATTTTTAGGAGCCGTTCTGTAGATTTTGAGCTTCCAGGCTCTTGAGCATATACGAAAGATACGCAATGAATACCTAAGATTAAGCACAATAATATTTTATTCATAGTTTTATTGAACGTTATTTTTTGTGTTATTCCCCAATTAAAATGTCTATGCGATAAACCATTTAAAATGTCCTGTTTTTAACTACAAGAGTCAAGCACAGGATTTAAATTTCTTTGTTCAATAACAACTTTCTGAGCTTTACGACTCGGCATACTTTTCTTGAGACGGGAACGTTTATTCTGTTTCTCCAATTCCTCATGTTGCTGCTGGATATGGGCCAGGACCGAACCTAATCTTTTATTCTCAACCACTTCATTCTGCTGTAGTCCAGCCAGTTTATTGAAGACGCTATAGTTGATCTTCCGTCCTTCATGCATGATTGCCACAGTACCATCCGGGTACTCCAGAAGTGAAATGTATTGCCCAGCAAGCTTATGATTCAGCTCTGTCGGTTCAAGCATATAAATACACTTGTCATAGGTCAGAGTCAGATTCTTGGTGACCTTACGCGGTTCCTGCCAGGTAAAAATATCATCCAGTTCAAGATCAGATTCGGTTAATGGCCGATGCAGGTTCTTTGAGTTTCGCGCACATTTGGCGAACTTCTGATTGAACTGCTCAATAAAGCAGGGTAACCATATATTGGCCTCTGCAATCGAACCGATGCCTTCCAGGCGCATCTCTTTGATCAGACGGTCCTGAAGGGTTCTGTTGGCACGTTCCACACGACCTTTGGCTTGGGGTGAGTTGGCAAAGATAATATCGATGTTCAAATTATTCAGA
>NZ_JBLIYY010000039.1:0-3444 GCF_057480965.1 Acinetobacter sp. P37
AGATTCAGCGGACGCTTACTGCAAATCAGATAAAATAAGTGTCTGATTTAAAACAATAGATGTAGGAAAAACAAAAAGAGAATTGATGATGTAAATCTGGTGTTAGCAACTTTGTAGATATTCAACCTTAAAAATAATATATCTAAGACAGTGGGTTAGATACTTCTATTTGAATGAAGTATAGCTTTGTTCAAGGCCTCATTTAACATTGTAGATTCTTCTGAATCGCTCCAAATTATCTCACTTTCTTTGTAGAAGACAAAAGCTTAGTAATATTACGATAGCTATAAAGAAAGTAGTGATAGGCTTCATCTAGCTATTGGCTCTAGAGCTTGATGTTTTAACATACATTAAATGGGATGAGTGGAAACCTCAGTCTGAATATCGTTGCCAATGCAGTTAAGAAATTGCTTCGAACAGGAATAAAGGATGAGATTCTAAATTACCAGTTCAATATTTCTTAAATTAATCAGATTCATGCATGTGTAATGGTTTGAAATCAATTGAACGAACGAGGCTGTTTTCACCCCTCAATGATGACTTAAATCTAAGTTGTTTAGGAGGGCTTAATTTTTTGAATCTTTGAATAAGCATGTCGATCAAAACACAATACTTGAAAAGGAGTATACTTCTACTACTAAAGTACAATCACAGTGTGTGATTGTACTCAATCTTCAAACTTCGTTACATAGGCAACTATTTGGTATCAATAGCCCAAATTATTTCCTTATCTGTAAGTATTTAAAACTGAATGCTAGCCATAACTTCAAGAATTGAATGAGTAGAATGTAATTAGATTTATACGATTTCAAATGCGTTTTGTTGGGCACCATGTATTTATAGCATACGATTTAAAAGACTTTACTTTATTCTAATTTTTTGACTATTAAACCAAGCCTATATTACCCAGAGGCAAGGTATGAACACAGAACAAACCTCTCCGCAAGAGCGTGTAGGGGCTAAAGTCTACCGATATTTTTTTATCGTACTGACTGCTCTGATCGCACTATATTTAATCATCCAAGGTTCTAAATTATTGAGTCTCGGTGGTTCAAGCTATTATCTCATTGCTGGTGTTGCGTATATCGTCATCGCTGTTTTATATGCAATGAAAAAAGCCGCTGGCTTTTGGTTGTCTATCATCACATTTATTGCAACTGTGATCTGGGCAATTGCTGAAGTGCAAGGTTTTGACTTTTGGCAATATATTCCACGTTTAGTGACCCCAACTGTTTTATTTGTTTTAAGCCTATGGGCAAGTCGTAGTCTGCCTGCACTGAGCCTCACAAAAGTTAAAATAGCCAATCAAGTTGGATTCGTTGGTTTAGCTGCCTGTGTGGTTGCGCTGATTGCCGCATTCTTCCCACATGGCAAAATTTTAAATCCAGTTGATCTCGTACAAGATCCAAGTTTAGCAAAACCAAATGCTGAAAACCCAGACAACTGGGAGTATTTTGGTCGTAATGGTAACGGTACACGTTTCGCTCCATATACTGACATTACCCCTGAAAATGTCAAAGATTTGAAAGTTGCTTGGACCTACCATACGGGTCGTGATTTGAAAGCAGGTGTAGACGAAAATACACCCATTCAAATTGGTAGCACACTGTATTCATGTACACCGACCAATATTATCACTGCCATTGATGGTGATAGTGGTAAAGCACTTTGGAAATATGATCCTAAAGCAAAAACTGCGGAACATATTACCTGTCGTGGTGTAGGCTACTACGATGCAACTAAAGATAAATCACTTACACCTGCCGATTTAGCATCTAACGGCATCAAAGCATGTCCACAACGTATTTTAACCTCTACTGTTGATGGTCGTTTAATTGCCTTGAATGCGAAAACAGGTGCTTTATGCCCTGAGTTTGGTATCAATGGTCAAGTCGATGTTTTACATGACATGGGGCCAACTGAACAAAGTAAACGCTACCACCCAACATCAACTCCTCTCATTGCAGGTCATGTTGCAATTTTAGGTGGCTGGGTCCGTGATATTGTGCACGGCGAGCCTTCTGGTGTCGTACGTGCCTATGATGTTCGTACAGGTAAATTGGCTTGGGCGTGGGATATTGGTAATCCTGAACTTGTTGGTGAGCCTAAAGATGGTAAAGGTTATACCCTTGAAACGCCAAACATGTGGACCATTCCAACCTATGACAAAGACTTAAATCTTGTTTATTTACCTACTGGTAATGGTCCTCCAGATTATTGGGGTGGTGACCGTAGTGGTGCTAAAGAGAAATTTGGTTCGGCTGTCGTTGCTGTCAATGCAACGACTGGTAAAACAGTTTGGTCGTATCAAATTGTGCATCATGACGTATGGGATTATGACTTACCGTCACAACCTGTGCTTTACACCATGACCAATGATCAAGGTGAAAAAGTTCCTGCATTGATTCAAACCACTAAAATGGGACAAATCTTTGTCTTAGACCGTCGTACGGGTAAACCAGTGTCTAAAGTGGTTGAAAAAGCCGTTCCAACCTCTGGTGCTGCTGAAGGTGAAAAACTTTCTCCAACTCAACCATATTCTGTCGATATGCCACAAATTGGGAATGACACTTTACGTGAAAAAGACATGTGGGGGATCTCTACCTTTGACCAATTAAACTGTCGTATTGATTATAAAGATTCTGTGTATCAAGGTCTTTATACCCCGCCGGGTGAAAAACCATATATAGAATGGCCAAGTCTTTTAGGTGGTATGAACTGGGGTGGTATTTCTATCGATGAATCAACAGGTTTGATGTTCGTCAACGATATGCGTATGCCACTTCGTATGTCTCTTGTACGTAAAGAAGACATGGGCAAGTACAAAATCTCAACGGATGAAGTTCCAGGATTCATGGGGACTGCACGTCCACAATTTGCAGGTCCATATGCAGGTGTAAAAATCGACATCATGCAGTCTGCATTGGGTGTACCATGTAACCGCCCTCCGTTCGGAACCATGACAGCGATTGATTTGAAATCTAAAAAAGTCGTTTGGGAAGTGCCAATGGGGACTGCTGAACAACTTGGACCTTTAGGTATTAAATCTCATATGCCAATGCCTCTTGGTATGCCTACTTTAGGTGGTCCAACGTCCACTGCTTCTGGTCTAGTATTCTTTGCAGGTACTCAAGATTACTACTTACGTGCTTTAGACTCTAAAACCGGTAAAGAAGTGTGGAAAGCTGAACTTCCTGTGGCTGCTGTTGCAGCACCATTGATTTATAAGTCACCAAAAACTGGAAAACAATATGTGGTTATTTCTGCAGGTGGTGCAAGCCACTCTAAAGATGTAGGTGATTACATCATTGCCTATGCTTTGCCTGATCAAAAATAATTGACATACAATTTACTAAAAAACCAAAGCTTAGGCTTTGGTTTTTTTGAAAAAATAATGATCAATATCTAAAATTTTAATAAGTAATGTAAGCGTCCGCTGAATCC
>NZ_JBLIYY010000040.1:0-2677 GCF_057480965.1 Acinetobacter sp. P37
CCTATGAAATTCAGCCTCAGCAAAGTCATTATGAATCTCTCGAAGTAGATGAGTTCTGGAATTTTGTTGGAAATAAAAAGAATAAACAATGGCTTATTTACGCCTATCATCGAGAAACAGGTGAAATTGTTGCTTATGTTTGGGGTAAACGAGATTTAGCTACAGTCTAACAATTGAAGACAAAGCTTAAACAATTAGATATTCACTACACCCGAATTGCAAGTGATCATTGGGACAGTTTCATCACTGCTTTTAAAAATGGTAAGCAAAGTATTGGTAAATTTTTTACTGTAGGTATTGAAGGCAATAATTGCAAAATAAGGCATAGAATTAGGCGTAGCTTCAGAAGAAGCTGTAATTTTTCAAAAAAGCTTGAAAACCATTTTAAAGCTTTTGATTTAGCCTTCTTTTCTTTTACATCAATAATGGCTTCATTTAAAGGCAGCATACTTTTTGAAGCACCACCAAAATTTTATGTTAAGTAGAGACTAAAAATGCCCTTGATTAAGGGCTTACAAGGGCATTTTGTATAAGGTGTATTATGTTAATTTTAGAATTTCTTCATTATCTCGATAGGTATAGTAGAGTGATATCTCGATAGGTATAGTGTTTTGCAGTTTAGAGGAGATATCGCGATGCATACGCGGAAGGCAATAACGGAGTCGCTTCAAAAACTCGGAGTCCAAACCGGTGACCTCTTGATGGTGCATGCCTCACTTAAAGCGATTGGTCCGGTCGAAGGAGGAGCGGAGACGGTCGTTGCCGCGTTACGCTCCGCGGTTGGGCCGACTGGCACTGTGATGGGATACGCGTCGTGGGACCGATCACCCTACGAGGAGACTCTGAATGGCGCTCGGCTGGATGACGAAGCCCGCCGTACCTGGCTGCCGTTCGATCCCGCAACAGCCGGGACTTACCGTGGGTTCGGCCTGCTGAATCAATTTCTGGTTCAAGCCCCCGGCGCGCGGCGCAGCGCGCACCCCGATGCATCGATGGTCGCGGTTGGTCCGCTGGCTGAAACGCTGACGGAGCCTCACGAACTCGGTCACGCCTTGGGGGAAGGATCGCCCGTCGAGCGGTTCGTTCGCCTTGGCGGGAAGGCCCTGCTGTTGGGTGCGCCGCTAAACTCCGTTACCGCATTGCACTACGCCGAGGCGGTTGCCGATATCCCCAACAAACGGTGGGTGACGTATGAGATGCCGATGCTTGGAAGAGACGGTGAAGTCGCCTGGAAAACGGCATCGGATTACGATTCAAACGGCATTCTCGATTGCTTTGCTATCGAAGGAAAGCCGGATGCGGTTGAAACTATAGCAAATGCTTACGTGAAGCTCGGTCGCCATCGAGAAGGTGTCGTGGGCTTTGCTCAGTGCTACCTGTTCGACGCGCAGGACATCGTGACGTTCGGCGTCACCTATCTTGAGAAGCATTTCGGAACCACTCCGATCGTGCCTCCGCACGAGGCCGTCGAGCGCTCTTGCGAGCCTTCAGGTTAGAGGCCGTCGACAATGATAATCTGGATCAACGGACCTTTCGGCGCCGGAAAGACGACGCTCGCTAAGCGGCTGCGCGATCGGCGTTCCAAATCGCTGATCTTTGACCCCGAGGAAATCGGGTTCGTGGTGAAAGAAACGGTCCCCATGCCAGCGAGCGGAGACTATCAGGATCTCCCCTTGTGGAGGGGACTTACGATCGCGGCGGTCAGGGAGATTCGAAGGAATTACTCGCAGGACATCATCATCCCAATGACGCTCGTGCACCCGGACTATCTGACTGAGATACTCGACGGGGTAAGGCGAATCGACGATCAGCTGCTGCACATCTTTCTGACGCTCAACGAGGACCTATTGCGTCACCGGATCGCGAACCAGACCATGCATCCTGACCCGAATCGAAATGCGGAGATTCGAGAGTGGCGATTAGCGAATGTCGCCCGATGCTTGGCCGCAAGGGAACGGCTTCCATGCACAACCCGTGTTCTCGATAGTGGTGCACACACCAGCGATGAACTCGCAGCGATGGTGCTCGACGGAATCGATGGGCGCACCTGATCGCCTTCGACGCCTGCGCAAAGCGTAGCGCGAGGGTGGCGGGCTCACGACCAAACGCCCAGAGGTCGATCATCGCAGGGATGTTTGGCTTTGTGGTGCGGACGACGGGACTCGAACCCGTACTCTCACAGAGAAGCAGATTTTCGTACCACCTCGACTTTCGCCGCCGTCTGATGACGTTCGTGGTCTGGACTGTCCCTTCGCCATTGCCCGAAGGCTTTAGGCGCCGCCCGTCCAGTCTCTACACCTTCCCCCGAAGGGGCTTGGCTCGGGATTGGCTTAGGGTATTGCCCGTTAGCGTTCCCCGACTTTGAGCGGTTCTACTCCGCGGATTTCCCCGCGGGCACTCCAATTTTAAAGTCTGCTGCGTCTACCGATTTCGCCACGTCCGCCTTTTTTCGCCGTTCCTAGCGCTCGTGCGATGCACCTATGTTGCACCTAGCGCCGAATCGTTCTTCGTCATCCTGAAAAACCACGTCTCCTAAAGCCTTGCATAGCTTATCTTTTCTCCACCACGAACTTTTTTGGGCACTGTTGCAAATAGTCGGTGGTGATAAACTTATCATCCCCTTTTGCTGATGGAGCTGCACATGAACCCATTCAAAGGCCGGCATTTTCAGCGTGAC
>NZ_JBLIYY010000041.1:0-2352 GCF_057480965.1 Acinetobacter sp. P37
CCGCACTGTCGATTTTTATCTCTCCTCCCGTCGTAACAGCAAAGCTGCATACCGGTTTCTGGGTAAAATCCTCAACAACGTGAAGAAGTGGCAGATCCCGCGATTCATCAACACGGATAAAGCGCCCGCCTATGGTCGCGCGCTTGCTCTGCTCAAACGCGAAGGCCGGTGCCCGTCTGACGTTGAACACCGACAGATTAAGTACCGGAACAACGTGATTGAATGCGATCATGGCAAACTGAAACGGATAATCAACGCCACGCTGGGATTTAAATCCATGAAGACGGCTTACGCCACCATCAAAGGTATTGAGGTGATGCGTGCACTACGCAAAGGCCAGGCCTCAGCATTTTATTATGGTGATCCCCTGGGCGAAATGCGCCTGGTAAGCAGAGTTTTTGAAACGTAAGGCCTTTGAATAAGACAAAAGGCTGCCTCATCGCTAACTTTGCAACAGTGCCATAAAAACACGTACGTGTTTAGAGGTACATAAGTGGACAGGTTCCTGACACATAAATTGTGTAAGTTGTATAACTTATGATTATTATGTAATCAGGGTGCTTGATAACCAATTCTGGATCATAAGTAGTTATCTACAGCTGTTTAATGTAATAGAGTAATAGAATTCTGCAACTCAACCAAGAACTGTCAGATCAGACAAAGTTGTCTTCCTGAGTAATTTATCTACAGTCTCATCTAGTATAATGTCGTATTTTTGCTCGACAAAATGTCGTATTTTTGCTAGTTTAAAGGTATGTGAAAACTGATGTATAAGGGAGATGCGATGACAACTAAAGCGAAAATGCAAATGCGCATCAAACGCTCAAAACGTTATGTTTTTATGCGTGATGATTTTAATGACATTGCGAATTATGACCAAATTGGAAGAGTTCTGCGAAACTTAGTTCAAGAAGGTGAGCTAATTAAAGTTGGTTATGGTATTTATACCAAAGCAAGAAAAAATCAAATTACCGGCAAAGTAATGCCAGCCTGTCCAGAAGGCGCGGATGCAGTGATCTTAGAGGCATTAAAAAGATTGGATGTGCAGGTTACGTTAGGAGAGGCTACGGAAAAATATTTATCTGGTCAATCCACCCAGATTCCAGCCTTTACTCAAATTAAAACCCCGCGTCGTTTTACACGCCAATTGTCTGTAGGTCGTAGCCAAATTAATGCCTGATATAAAAAATGTGTTTGCAGATGTCGCTGATGCACTTGGTATTGGTGCAACTTCTATTGTTGAAAAAGATTACTATGTTGTCGAGTTATTGAGACTATTACAGTCTCTAGAATTTGAAACGCATGACTTGGTTTTTGCTGGTGGAACTTCTTTAGCTAAAGCAAATATTCAGTTAAATCGGATGTCTGAAGATGTGGACATTAAAATAGTTCCAAAACCAAATATTGCATTAAGTCGCTCTAAAGCTAAAGTTGTACGTAAACAATTGCTTCATCAAGTACAAGACAAAATCTCTCAATCTGATTTCTTTACAATTGAAGAGGAACCAGTTGTCTGGGATGAATATCGTTATATGGAATTATTAATTCGATATCCTCAGCATTTCAACCAAGCTCCCTGTTTACGACCATTCATTAAATTGGAATTAGTTGAAACAGACTTACTTGAGCCTTTTGAATCTAGAAGTATCACCTCGTTTGTGTATGACTTGGCTAAGAAAGGGAAGCCAGTCGATGCTTTTCCCTCCGTCACAATTGTCAGTACCAGTATCGAGAAGCTGATAGCAATTTTAAGGCGTACAGCGGCCTTTGCTAGAAATGCTGAAAGAGCTGATGATGAATCATTAGTTCGACATGTGTATGACTACTTTAAAATTACCTATGGTAAACCACAAGATTTTGTTTATTTAGGGCACTTAGCTACTAAAGTTATAAAAACTGATATTGAGCGTTATGGTCGTCAGCATACTCTTATGGTTGAAGACCCGATTGCTGAATTGTTATTTGGTTTAAATGAATTAAGTCGTAATCCACTCTATAAAGCCAGGTTTAATAATTTTGTTGTTCCTATGGTGTTCGGGGACAAACAAATATCATGGCAGCAAGCCTATTCACATTTTCAGGACTCAGTTCAACAGATCTTCGCTAACTTAAAGTTGTAAATGTAGAAAAGAAATTAGCTTAAGCACAATAGATTATTTATTTACAATCACTCTTATTACAACTAAATTTGTCAAAATTCTTCAGAGTTTTTTCTTTGAATTCTAACTCGTAACTCATCGAAGATAGAAAATGTGGCACTGTTGCAAATAGTCGGTGGTGATAAACTTATCATCCCCTTTTGCTGATGGAGCTGCACATGAACCCATTCAAAGGCCGGCATTTTCAGCGTGA
>NZ_JBLIYY010000043.1:0-1473 GCF_057480965.1 Acinetobacter sp. P37
GTTGGTTGTCCAGGTGAAAGGAAGTAGGCATGTATCTTAGGCAAATCCGGGGTACTCTATGCTGAGATCTGACAGCAAGCTGTACTTGTACAGTGAAGTGGCTGATACCATACTTCCAGGAAAAGTCTCTAAGCTTCAGTTACACTGGAATCGTACCCGAAACCGACACAGGTGGTCAGGTCGAGTAGACCAAAGCGCTTGAGAGAACTCTGCTGAAGGAACTAGGCAAAATGGTACCGTAACTTCGGGAGAAGGTACGCTGCTTTTGGTGATGGAACTTGCTTCCTGAGCTGAGAGCAGCCACAGAAACCAGGCCCCTGCAACTGTTTATTAAAAACATAGCACTCTGCAAACACGAAAGTGGACGTATAGGGTGTGATGCCTGCCCGGTGCTGGAAGGTTAATTGATGGGGTTAGCGTAAGCGAAGCTCTTGATCGAAGCCCCAGTAAACGGCGGCCGTAACTATAACGGTCCTAAGGTAGCGAAATTCCTTGTCGGGTAAGTTCCGACCTGCACGAATGGCATAATGATGGGGGCGCTGTCTCCAGCAGAGGCTCAGTGAAATCGAAATCGCCGTGAAGATGCGGTGTACCCGCGGCTAGACGGAAAGACCCCGTGAACCTTTACTGCAGCTTGACATTGAACTTTGATCTTACTTGTGTAGGATAGGTGGGAGGCTTTGAAACCGAGACGCTAGTTTCGGTGGAGCCAATCTTGAAATACCACCCTGGTAATATTGAGGTTCTAACTCTGCTCCATGATCTGGAGCGAGGACCATGTCTGGTGGGTAGTTTGACTGGGGCGGTCTCCTCCTAAAGAGTAACGGAGGAGTACGAAGGTGCGCTCAGCGTGGTCGGAAATCACGCGTAGAGTATAAAGGCAAAAGCGCGCTTAACTGCGAGACCCACAAGTCGAGCAGGTACGAAAGTAGGTCTTAGTGATCCGGTGGTTCTGTATGGAAGGGCCATCGCTCAACGGATAAAAGGTACTCTGGGGATAACAGGCTGATACCGCCCAAGAGTTCATATCGACGGCGGTGTTTGGCACCTCGATGTCGGCTCATCTCATCCTGGGGCTGAAGCAGGTCCCAAGGGTATGGCTGTTCGCCATTTAAAGAGGTACGCGAGCTGGGTTTAGAACGTCGTGAGACAGTTCGGTCCCTATCTACCGTGGGCGCTGGAAATTTGAGAGGATCTGCTCCTAGTACGAGAGGACCAGAGTGGACGAACCTCTGGTGTACCGGTTGTGACGCCAGTCGCATCGCCGGGTAGCTATGTTCGGAAGGGATAACCGCTGAAAGCATCTAAGCGGGAAGCCTACCTCAAGATAAGATTTCCCTTGGACTTTATGTCCACTAAAGAGCCGTTGAAGACTACGACGTTGATAGGTTGGATGTGGAAGTGCGGTGACGCATGAAGCTGACCAATACTAATTGCTCGTGAGGCTTGACTATACAACACCCAAACAGTTGT
>NZ_JBLIYY010000044.1:0-1282 GCF_057480965.1 Acinetobacter sp. P37
TCGAGTAATTTCTACCATCAATCAATGAAAATAATTTCGATCAATCAATCAGTAAAAATCCACACAAGTTGTTCTTCATAATCTCTTAATGATCTTCTTAATGCTTCGTCAGCAAATAAGAAACAACACCAAACAACTCAAAACCTTATGTTTATCACTGTCTGCGTTGGTATGCAGCGTATTCTATAGAGTTTCAAAACAAACACAAGCCCCTATCATAGAAATTTCTATGATATTGCGCTTGAGTGTATATTTTTTAAACTAAAAGCAATTTATTGCTTATTTAAAGATCAATATATCCGTATATTTTGCTTTATGAAAGACGAATTTTATAATTCTTGGTGATTTTTATATTCTTCAATCTAAAAAGCCCGTAATTCAACGGACTTTTCGAATTATAAGAATACTAATGAAGTTATGAAAGTGGCTTTAGTTTGCTTGCTCAGCCAACCAACTCATGAATTTTTGTCGTTCAGCTTTACTAGCCTTCTGCCAAAGCTGAATTAATTGTTGATCTGCCCCATTTTCATTAATAGTCACATTTTTCGAAGCCGCTACAGGAGATACTACATTCGTTGGCTTTACTGCTACGGATTGTGCATAAACAGGTGCCGGTTGATTTTCTGGCACAGCTTCTTTCTTCGTAAAATCTACAGCATTACCCAATACACCATTGGAGAAAATCGATTTTTGTTCTTTCTTTGCCCCCGCTTGCTGAACTAGTAATTGATTAGATTTGTCATACAAACCAAATATCGGTTGGTCTTTATATTTTTGCGCAGCATCAAAATCTTTTGGTGCATTGACTAGACCCAAACGATACTCTTGACCATCAATCAGTGCTGGAGTACGAATAGCGGCCACACCTGACTTTAAAATATCGTGAGAATTATCAGCATGTTGAAAAAATTCGCTATAACGTACCGTTAATAGGTTTTCACCTGCATCAAGCTTATACTTCTCCGTAGATCGAAATAAACCACCAGTAACTTCTTGATCATTAACTGCAACTATTTTAATTTCTTCCGGAACAGTCAAAGTTACAGCTGCAAATCCGGCACTACTTAACATCAGCGCTGCAGCAGCAACAGTTAATCTTAAAGTCATCATTATCACTCTTTATCAATTATTTAGTTTCGAATGCACTATGCAATTCATATATGACAATCTTATGACATCTAACAATAAGCCTCTTTCATAAATCAAAAAACGAACAGTCTCTTGCTGATTATTTGTACCGAAGAATTTTAAATATTCATGCATAATCTGCGGATGAAATACA
>NZ_JBLIYY010000045.1:0-1280 GCF_057480965.1 Acinetobacter sp. P37
CCAGGCTGACTTAACCTTCTCCGTCCTCTCATCGCATTACACTGAAGTATTGGAATATTAACCAATTTCCCATCGACTACGCCTCTCGGCCTCGCCTTAGGGGTCGACTCACCCAGCCCCGATTAACGTTGGACTGGAACCCTTGGTCTTTCAGCGAACGGGTTTTTCACCCGTTTTGTCGTTACTCACGTCAGCATTCGCACTTCTGATACCTCCAGCAGACTTCTCAATCCACCTTCATCGGCTTACAGAACGCTCCCCTACCACTTACACTAATGTGTAAATCCGCAGCTTCGGCATGTAGTTTTAGCCCCGTTACATCTTCCGCGCAGGCCGACTCGACTAGTGAGCTATTACGCTTTCTTTAAAGGGTGGCTGCTTCTAAGCCAACCTCCTAGCTGTCTATGCCTTCCCACATCGTTTCCCACTTAACTACAATTTTGGGGCCTTAGCTGGCGGTCTGGATTGTTTTCCTCTTGACTACGGACGTTAGCACCCGCAGTCTGTCTCCCGGATAGTACTCATTGGTATTCGGAGTTTGCATCGGTTTGGTAAGTCGGGATGACCCCCTAGCCGAAACAGTGCTCTACCCCCAATGGTATTCGTCCGAGGCGCTACCTAAATAGCTTTCGGGGAGAACCAGCTATCACCGAGTTTGATTAGCCTTTCACCCCTATCCACAAGTCATCCCCTGGCTTTTCAACGACAGTGGGTTCGGTCCTCCAGTTAGTGTTACCCAACCTTCAACCTGCTCATGGATAGATCACCCGGTTTCGGGTCTACACCCAGCAACTAAACGCCCTATTAAGACTCGATTTCTCTACGGCTCCCCTAATCGGTTAACCTTGCTACTGAATGTAAGTCGCTGACCCATTATACAAAAGGTACGCAGTCACCAAACAAGTTGGCTCCCACTGCTTGTATGCATGCGGTTTCAGGATCTATTTCACTCCCCTCACAGGGGTTCTTTTCGCCTTTCCCTCACGGTACTGGTTCACTATCGGTCAGTCAGGAGTATTTAGCCTTGGAGGATGGTCCCCCCATATTCAGACAAGGTTTCACGTGCCTCGCCCTACTCGACATCATTATCTAAGCCCTTTCGTGTACAGGACTATCACCTACTATGGTCGCACTTCCCAGAGCGTTCCACTAAAGCTTAGATAACTTAATGGGCTTTTCCCCGTTCGCTCGCCGCTACTGAGGGAATCTCAATTGATTTCTTTTCCTAAGGGTACTGAGATGTTTCACTTCCCCTCGTTCGCCTCATAAACCTATGTATT
>NZ_JBLIYY010000046.1:0-1094 GCF_057480965.1 Acinetobacter sp. P37
TGTATTTCATCCGCAGATTATGCATGAATATTTAAAATTCTTCGGTACAAATAATCAGCAAGAGACTGTTCGTTTTTTGATTTATGAAAGAGGCTTATTAATTAGCAGATTTTTTTAATAATTTTTAGATAAATAAATCTTCTAAGTACACAAATGGCTTAGCTTCCTGTATAAGAACAAAACAAAGTTTCATGAAATGTTATTGAATATTTAAAAAAGTATTCTAAATTCAATATTTTATAAAATTTAAAAATTTATTTTTAAATAGGAATTTATATGCTTCACATTGGAAGAAAATTATTAACTTCAACTCTCTTATCTATTTTATTAGTCGCATGCGGTGGAGGGGGAGGAGAAAGTAGTCCAACGTCATCAGAAACATCTGTGCCTAAGCCTATTGAAGAAACTTCTGTACTAAGTCCAGATTTGACACATGGCTATTTTGAAATTGAAAATTCTGGCATTGCTAATCACTCAACTATCAAGTTTTCACCATTTCACACAGATAGTGTGATTGAAGCATCTGCTACTAACAATAATATGTGGAATCTAGAAATTCTTACACCAAGCAATGATTTGTCTGCCCATATTAATAATTTGGCGGGTCTTTATTTTTATCCTAATGACGATAAAGTTGGAGTTTTTAGCTATTCGGAAAATGCTAACGGGTATCTGCGGGTTCAATGTCAAAATTCATGCAGTGATACATTTTCTTATAAAATTGAAAAGCAGAGTAATGGCAAAACTTATTTTATTATAGATGCAAATGGTTCTATAACAGGACGTTTAAATAATATTGTCTTTGCATCTACAGCTAAAATTAAAGGCTCTGTTAAGTTTGAAGTAAATTCTGATTGGCCAGTATGGGATAGCAAAAGATTTAATGAATATCCTGCGAAATCAGACTTAATTGTTAATGGTAAACCTGCAACAATAGAAAAGTTTTTGGATTGGAAAACTAGTTCTGTTTTAAGTTTTACGACCGATAAAGAATATTATTAAGCCTCTTTCATAAATCAAAAAACGAACAGTCTCTTGCTGATTATTTGTACCGAAGAATTTTAAATATTCATGCATAATCTGCGGATGAAATA
>NZ_JBLIYY010000047.1:0-913 GCF_057480965.1 Acinetobacter sp. P37
TAAGCCTCTTTCATAAATCAAAAAACGAACAGTCTCTTGCTGATTATTTGTACCGAAGAATTTTAAATATTCATGCATAATCTGCGGATGAAATACATCGATTCAAAGAAGCTTTCTGAAACACAGTTTAAGCGATACACCGGCATCTCATGGTCAACCTTTGATTTAATGGTGGAACAACTGAAAATGCATGTTCCTGCTAAAGGTAGACCCACCAAATTAAGCATAGAAGATCAAATCCTTCTGTGCTTAAGTTATTGGCGTGAATATCGAACATTGTTCCATGTTGCAACTAGTTATGGTGTGTCAGAGCCGA
The DNA here is from genome assembly GCF_057480965.1 of Acinetobacter sp. P37. Lineage (NCBI taxonomy): Bacteria > Pseudomonadati > Pseudomonadota > Gammaproteobacteria > Moraxellales > Moraxellaceae > Acinetobacter > Acinetobacter sp. P37. Next base: position 317 of record NZ_JBLIYY010000047.1, read on the forward strand.
CTGCTTCAAGAATTGTCCGTCATGTTGAAGACTGCCTGATTCGATCCAATCTGTTTAATTTACCCAAAGATTTACCCGAGGGCGAAGGCATCAACTGGAATGTTGTAATCGTGGATGCCACGGAAATTCCAATCCAAAGGCCTAAAAAAACAGAAGAAAAGCTATAGCGGCAAGAAAAAGACCCATACCTTTAAAGTACAGGCCATGATTCACTACAAAACTCAGCAAATTCTGAGTTTATGTACCAGTCGCGGTGCAGTGCATGATTTCGAACTCTTCAAACGTAACTTGAATCAGATTCCGGCAGGTGCATTTATCCTTGCGGATAAGGGTTATCAGGGAATTTATACAGTGTATCCAAATAGCCTGTTGCCATTAAAAGCCAAAAGACACTGTAAATTGGATCCTGAATTGAAAATCTATAATCAAGAAATCAATAAAAGAAGAATCGGAATTGAGCATGTATTTGGCAGCCTGAAAACCTTCAAAATCCTTGCTGAGCGATATCGTAATCGAGGAAAAAGACTGGGCTTAAGATTCAATTTAATTGCGGGAATCTATAATTTAGAGCTGAGCAAAAAATGAATTATGAAAGAA
>NZ_JBLIYY010000048.1:0-887 GCF_057480965.1 Acinetobacter sp. P37
AATAGATTAACCTCAAACTTCTAATTCTTATAAATAATGAAAAACACCCAACTTATCTAGCACATCTAAAGACAATTGTTTACGTAGAGCAATATCATCACCAGCTTTCATTTGCATATTTAAAGCAAATGCCACCACTTGCCCATCTGCCTTTTCAACAAAACCCACATACCAACCCACTTGCGGGTCTACAGCCATTCCCCAGCCACTTTTAGCATATAGACGATTCTCCCCTCTGCGCTCTACATACAACATCTCTTTCACTTGTTGCTGAACTTCAGGTTTAAAAGGCAATTGCCCTTGGGCTAAATCATACACAAACTTTACTTCTTGTATAGGTGTAATTGTCAAAGGCCCTTTCAACCAAAATTGATCAACTTCCGTGCCTATTTGCATATTGCCATAACCAATACGTTGCAATTCACTTTGCATTAAGCTTGGACCAATACGACGTGCCAATTCTTGATATACAGGCACTGTAGATGCTTGCATGGCTTCGCCCAAAGTAAAATCTTTGTCCCATGCTTTAAAAAAACGTGGCTTTCCATCCCACTTAAATATTTCTGTAGATGTTGCTTTATGATTTTCTAAACCAATTAGTGCATTGGCAATTTTAAATGTAGATGCAGGAATATAAGCTGTTTTTGCTCGGTCTAAATGCGTGCCATATTTTTTAATATTTTGACCATCATATGTGACAAACACAGCATCAGCTGAGATTTCATTAAAAAGCGCTTGAACATTCTGATCGATGATTGAGTTATTCACTTGTGGAATTGTACTTGTTTTTGCTCGACTCATACTATGCTCAGCACAAGCCCCAATACTTATGCTTAAGCAAACTAAACTCAATATTTTTAATAATTTCATGATATACAACTTTAAAA
>NZ_JBLIYY010000049.1:0-724 GCF_057480965.1 Acinetobacter sp. P37
ACCGAATGCTTGTCACTATAAAAGGCTAGAGGTTTGCCGTATTGTTCAATGTAGGCTCGGGTTGAAAGCATGTAGTCAAAGGTCGTTTCAGCCTCACAAAAGCGCAGATGCAACAGCTTTCCAGTGGCATCATCGATATAAACCAACAAGCAGCATTTTGCAGCTCGACCTTCAAACCAGTCATGATATGAGCCATCAATTTGGATCAGTTCACCGAAGCAATCCCGGTTATAACGTGGCTGATATGGACGCTTCAGGCGCTTGGATCGCGGAATCCACAGGTCATTGGCCGTCATCCAGCGCCGAAGCGTTTCTACCGGGATATTCAGGTCAAACATGCTGTTGAGCTTCTCATGCGCCAAGGTGGGTCCAAAGCCCAGTAAATGTTCAGCAATAATGGAAAGGCACTTTGATTTTAACAAGTCATCATGGCGACGATGGCCAGGTTGACCACGACTGGCATGTGCCATACCTGAGACACCATCTTGATTGAGCTTCTGCAATAACCGGGTAATTTGACGTGTGGAAAGATTTAGGATTTCAGCAGCACGGACCTGGGTAATACGATGATCTCGAACGTCTTGCAGAACTGCAAGCCGTTGAATTTCTTTGTCAGACATAGTGATAAGCATCTATATTTATATCCAGTCCATGGTGATAAAAACCATCATAAACTAGACATTTTTATTGGTGAGAATATAGACACTTTAAATGGGTTCTAACA
>NZ_JBLIYY010000050.1:0-557 GCF_057480965.1 Acinetobacter sp. P37
GTTGCTCTTGTTGAAGCTCTTGACTCTTACATCCCAGAACCAGAACGTGCTATCGACCAAGCATTCCTTATGCCAATCGAAGACGTATTCTCAATTTCAGGTCGTGGTACAGTAGTAACTGGCCGTGTTGAAACTGGTATCGTGAAAGTAGGCGAAGAAGTTGAAATCGTTGGTATTAAAGATACAGTTAAAACAACTGTAACTGGCGTAGAAATGTTCCGTAAACTTCTTGACGAAGGTCGTGCGGGCGAGAACTGTGGTGTTCTTCTACGTGGTACTAAACGTGAAGACGTTCAACGTGGTCAAGTACTTGCTAAACCAGGTACAATCAAACCGCATACTAAATTCGACGCAGAAGTATACGTACTTTCTAAAGACGAAGGTGGCCGTCATACTCCATTCCTTAACGGTTACCGTCCACAGTTCTACTTCCGTACAACTGACGTAACTGGTGCGATCTCGCTTAAAGAAGGCGTTGAAATGGTTATGCCTGGTGACAACGTAGAAATGTCAGTAGAATTAATCCACCCAATCGCAATGGACGCTGGCTTACGCTT
>NZ_JBLIYY010000051.1:0-496 GCF_057480965.1 Acinetobacter sp. P37
TAAATGCCAAAGAAGCCTTTGATGTCCTTGTGATTGGTGGTGGCCCTGCAGGTAATACTTCTGCAATCTATGCTGCACGTAAAGGTATTAAAACCGGTATCGTGGCTGAACGCATGGGCGGTCAGGTTATGGATACCATGGACATTGAAAACTACACGTCGATTCAAAAGACCCAAGGTCCTAAGTTTGCTGCTGAAATGGAAGCACATGTACGTGAGTACGGTGTGGACATCATGAACTTGCAACGTGTATCTGACATCAAAGGTGCAGATCAAACAGCCAATGGCTTGGTTGAAGTGACTTTAGAGAATGGTGCAAAACTTGAATCTAAAGCAGTGATTCTTTCAACAGGTGCACGTTGGAGAGAAATGAACGTTCCGGGTGAACAAGAATACCGTACACGTGGTGTTGCATACTGCCCGCACTGTGACGGCCCATTGTTTAAAGGTAAACGTGTTGCAGTCATCGGTGGTGGTAACTCAGGTGTAGAAGCAGC
>NZ_JBLIYY010000052.1:0-474 GCF_057480965.1 Acinetobacter sp. P37
TTCTTCATGACGATGTATCTGAGGGTCTGTAGCTCAGTTGGTTAGAGCACACGCTTGATAAGCGTGGGGTCACAAGTTCAAGTCTTGTCAGACCCACCATTCTGACTAACGAAGTATTTGAATAAAATACGGAAGCAAACAGAGAATCAGAAACATTGACTTATTGATAAGCTGGGGACTTAGCTTAGTTGGTAGAGCGCCTGCTTTGCACGCAGGAGGTCAGGAGTTCGACTCTCCTAGTCTCCACCATACATTGCTACGCAATGTATAGAGAACGAAGCTAAAATAAACAATCAAACGATTGTTAGCTTAGTCCTTAAGCGATCAAGTGTTTAGGTTATAGAGCTTAGCAACAAAGTGGCGTATGATTCGCTCCATTGTTATTAAGCTCTGTGATTTATCACAGTTTCCTGACCTGACGAAGGCTGGAAAAATCATTAACAGAATATATTTGAGTTGAAATAATTTGTTCAT
>NZ_JBLIYY010000053.1:0-465 GCF_057480965.1 Acinetobacter sp. P37
GGTGATTGAATATTTAAAAGCAGACTGGCAAGGTTTAGCGGATGTACAACTTGCGACATTAAATTGGGTAGATTGGTTTAACAAAAAGCGTGTACACAGCGCATTGGGTTATGTACCTCCTTTTGAGTTTGAAGCAATGTACTATGATAAGATTAACCCGTTAGGTCAGGTGGCCTAACTTAAATAAAAATGTCTCCGACAAACCCGGTACGCTTCAAATTTAATGAAAGCCTCTATAGTGAAAAAAATTAAGTTTTAATAAAAAAGCGCCTTTGAATGTAGGCGCTAAATTTTAATGCTTGATACACTAACGCTAATATTCAAGTATACTTAATTTAACATAATCTATATTATACGAAATGTATTTGTTAGAACCCATTTAAAGTGTCTATATTCTCACCAATAAAAATGTCTAGTTTATGATGGTTTTTATCACCATGGACTGGATATAAATATAGATGCTTA
>NZ_JBLIYY010000054.1:0-445 GCF_057480965.1 Acinetobacter sp. P37
CATTGTTATTAAGCTCTGTGATTTATCACAGTTTCCTGACCTGACGAAGGCTGGAAAAATCATTAACAGAATATATTTGAGTTGAAATAATTTGTTCATACTCGTTTGATTTAACCTAACAAGCAATTGTGAAAGTTGAATGAAATGAGTTACTAGCGAAATTAACTGAATCAAGCGTTTTGGTATATGAATCTAATTGAAGCTGTACAGTGATTAAGTTCACGAAGCTCTAAACTGTAATGTTGGTTGATCTACTTGTAGGATCAAACGACTGTTTGGGGTTGTATAGTCAAGTAATTAAGTGCATGTGGTGGATGCCTTGGCAGTCAGAGGCGATGAAAGACGTAATAGCCTGCGATAAGCTCCGGGGAGGCGGCAAATATCCTGTGATCCGGAGATTTCTGAATGGGGAAACCCACCCGCTATAAGGCGGGTATCATAAACT
>NZ_JBLIYY010000055.1:0-430 GCF_057480965.1 Acinetobacter sp. P37
TTTGGTAGTGTTTCAAAAAGTATGCTGAAGAAAAAGCCGATTGGATTTTGATAAAATAGAGAAATGCAAATAACTCTAGCAATCAAATGTCCAACCTGCCTCAGTGATAGTATAAAGAAAAATGGTATCAAAGTAGATGGGAAACAAAACTATCAGTGCAAAGACTGTAAACGTCAGTTTATTGGTGATCATGCACTGAGCTATCTAGGATGTAAGTCAGGTATTACTCGTAAAATATTACAGTTGATGGTCAGAGGCAGCGGTATACGAGATATTGCTGAAGTTGAGCGCATCAGTATCGGTAAAGTTTTACGTACTTTAACTGAATCAACCTATGAAATTCAGCCTCAGCAAAGTCATTATGAATCTCTCGAAGTAGATGAGTTCTGGAATTTTGTTGGAAATAAAAAGAATAAACAATGGCTTATTT
>NZ_JBLIYY010000056.1:0-382 GCF_057480965.1 Acinetobacter sp. P37
ATATGAATGGCTCAACCAACATCATCTGACAGTGCCATCGAGTTCTCCCACCGCCAAGGCCATCAATTACACTCTGAAGCGTTGGCCAGCTTTAAGCCGCTATCTGGATGATGGCAATCTACCGATATGCAACAATTGGGTCGAGAATCAGATGCGTCCCTGGGCGTTGGGGCGCAAGAACTGGCTGTTTGCAGGTTCGCTGCGCAGTGGTCAGCGAGCGGCAAACATCATGACGTTAATCCAGTCAGCAAAGCTGAATGGCTTGGATCCGTATGCCTATTTAAGTGATGTGCTGAAAAGGTTACCGACACACAAAGTGACCCAAATTGAAGAATTGCTGCCGCACTGCTGGAAACCTAAATCGAATTAAAAAATAGGTATG
>NZ_JBLIYY010000057.1:0-306 GCF_057480965.1 Acinetobacter sp. P37
ATGAACAAATTATTTCAACTCAAATATATTCTGTTAATGATTTTTCCAGCCTTCGTCAGGTCAGGAAACTGTGATAAATCACAGAGCTTAATAACAATGGAGCGAATCATACGCCACTTTGTTGCTAAGCTCTATAACCTAAACACTTGATCGCTTAAGGACTAAGCTAACAATCGTTTGATTGTTTATTTTAGCTTCGTTCTCTATACATTGCGTAGCAATGTATGGTGGAGACTAGGAGAGTCGAACTCCTGACCTCCTGCGTGCAAAGCAGGCGCTCTACCAACTAAGCTAAGTCCCCAGCTT
>NZ_JBLIYY010000058.1:0-289 GCF_057480965.1 Acinetobacter sp. P37
AAACATTGACTTATTGATAAGCTGGGGACTTAGCTTAGTTGGTAGAGCGCCTGCTTTGCACGCAGGAGGTCAGGAGTTCGACTCTCCTAGTCTCCACCAAATTTCAAGACAAGAAAAGCATGCTTTTCCTTGAAATTTAAGCAAGAAGCTACGCTTCGCGCAGTATGTGATCATGCAGTGTTGAAGTTGTTTAGTCCTTAAGCGATCAAGTGTTTAGGTTATAGAGCTTAGCAACAAAGTGGCGTATGATTCGCTTCATTGTTATTAAGCTCTGTGATTTATCACAGTT
>NZ_JBLIYY010000059.1:0-265 GCF_057480965.1 Acinetobacter sp. P37
TGTTAAAAACATGATTACTGGTGCTGCGCAAATGGATGGTGCGATCCTTGTTTGTTCGGCGACTGATGGTCCAATGCCACAAACTCGTGAACACATCCTTCTTTCTCGTCAGGTAGGTGTACCTTACATCGTTGTGTTCTTGAACAAATGTGACATCGTTGATGATGAAGAATTAATTGAATTAGTAGAAATGGAAGTTCGTGAACTTCTTTCTACTTATGACTTCCCAGGCGACGACACTCCAGTAATCCGTGGTTCTGCTCTT
>NZ_JBLIYY010000060.1:0-247 GCF_057480965.1 Acinetobacter sp. P37
TTGTATCAAGCATCAATTGATTCGATATTAAGCAAAATAACTTGATTTAGTTAACGCTTAAGAACAAAATACTGCAACTCAGATATGATCTGTTAATAAATCATTTGGTAGAAAACTTAGCAATACGTAAGACTAAGCAAGTATCCATAACAGTTGTGCTGGCGACAATAGCAAGAGTGAACCACCTGATCCCTTCCCGAACTCAGAAGTGAAACCTCTTAGCGCTGATGGTAGTGTGGGGTTACCC
>NZ_JBLIYY010000061.1:0-217 GCF_057480965.1 Acinetobacter sp. P37
TTCTTCATGACGATGTATCTGAGGGTCTGTAGCTCAGTTGGTTAGAGCACACGCTTGATAAGCGTGGGGTCACAAGTTCAAGTCTTGTCAGACCCACCACTACTGACGAAGTACGGAAAATCAGAAACATTGACTTATTGATAAGCTGGGGACTTAGCTTAGTTGGTAGAGCGCCTGCTTTGCACGCAGGAGGTCAGGAGTTCGACTCTCCTAGTCT
>NZ_JBLIYY010000062.1:0-203 GCF_057480965.1 Acinetobacter sp. P37
AAGATTTCATAACTATATGATTTTAAAAGTTTTGATTGTTTTTTGATCCAAAATTAAATTTATTTAAATCAGATGCTTACATATTTATGCAACAAAGCCGAGGCATATGGGAAGTGTAATGATTTTTAAATTTCTTAAAAATGGTGGTGGTTTTTCAGTTGTAGTCTTATATTTAATATCTACTATGCTTTATGATTGTGTAT